>JAJPHA010000093.1 GCA_021325475.1 Rhodanobacteraceae bacterium
CGCCGGCGGTGCTCGGAATCCTCATTTACTACCAGTAAACTCCGGTTCCTGCGCTCCGGCGGCGCGCAATCCGTCCTCGCTCGCGACGATTTTGAGATAGGTTCTAGGCAACGGCGACCTCGATCTTGGTCACATACACTTCGTCGTGCAGCCGGCGCCGCACTTCTTCGCGCGATGCCGACTCGAAGAACAACTCCAACGCCTCGCGCAGATTGCTGCGCGCCTCCTCGATCGAGTCGCCCTGGCTCGCGATGTCCACTTCCGGGCAGAGCGCCACGTAGCCTTCGCCTTCGCGCTCGATGATGGCGGTCAATTGCAGATTCATCGCCCGGACCTCGCTACGTCAGTTCCGCGAAGAATTGCTGCACACGCCGCAGCCCCTCGGTCAACTCCGCCGGTTTGCAGGTGTACGAGATGCGGATCGCGCGCGGTTCGCCGAACGCCGAGCCCGGCACGCAGGCCACGCCCTTGGCATCGAGCAGCGCGTTGCAGAAATCGACGTCGTTGCGGATCGGCGTCGCGCCGTGCTCCTTGCCGAAGGCGACGGAAACGTCGGGGAACGCATAGAACGCGCCCTGCGGCCGCGGACAGCGCACGCCGGGAATGGCGGCGAGCGCGGCCAGCACCTCGTCGCGACGGCGGGCGAAATCGGCGCACTTCTGGCGCGGGATGTCCTGCGGTCCGTTCAACGCCGCGACCGCGGCGGCGGTCACGACCTCGGGCAGATTGGTGATGTGATTCGAGTTGAGCGTCACCATCGCCTGGGCGATGTCCTCCGGTCCGGCGATCAGGCCGACGCGCCAGCCGGGCATGCCGTAGGTCTTGGAGATCGAATCGATGATGACCACGCGATCGCGCAGCTCCGGCCGCGCCTTGACCAGGTGCGCGTAGGGCAGGCCGTCGAAGATCATGCGGTTGTAGATGTCGTCCGACAGCACCCACAGGTCCGGATGCTTCGCCAGCACGTCGGCGATGGCGCGGATTTCCTCCGGCGCGTACACCATGCCGGTCGGATTCGACGGATTGTTGAACAGCAGCACCTTGCTGGTCGGCCGGATCGCCGCGTCGAGCTGCGCCGCGGTGAGCTTGTAGTTCTGCTCCGGCGGACACGGCAGCAGCGTGATCCGGGCGCCGAGGATCTCGGCGATATCGACGTAGCTCGTCCAGTACGGCGTCGGGATCAGGATCTCGTCGCCCTCGTCGAGCAGCGCGTACAGGAGATTGAACAGCACCTGTTTGGCACCGACGCCGGCGGCCACGTGGCGACGCTCGTAGCCCTCGAAACCGCCCTCGCGCAGGTGCGTGAGGAACGCATCCAGCAGCGCATCGGCGCCGCGATTGGAGCCGTACTGGCCGCTGTCGTGCTCGAGCGCCGCGTGCGCCGCGGCGTAGACGTGTTCGCCCGGCAGGAAATTCGGCACGCCGATGGAAAAGCTGATGATGTCGCGGCCGGCGGCCTTGAGCTGCTTCGCCTTGTCGGCGACCACCATGATCGCGCTCGGTCGGGCGCGGCCCATGCGCTCGGCTAGCTTCCGCATCGGGGATTCCTTGGCGTGTGCAAAGGGAGCGCGGAATTTTAGCACAGTGCTGCAGCGCAACCATCCGGCGGCGCGGTTTCTGCTACGCTGCCGCGCGGCGGAGGCAGCCGCCCCAACCACATGCGGAGGCAACCATGCTGCATCTGATCTGGTCCGTGCTCGTCGGTTTCGTCGTCGGCTTGATCGCCCGCGCGTTCTATCCCGGCGTGCAGCACCTGGGATTCTTCATGACCGCCCTGCTCGGCATCGGCGGCTCGCTGGTCGGCGGCGTGATCGGCAGCCTGCTCCAGCGCCCGGCCGACGGCAGCCTGTTCCACCCGGCGGGTTTCGTGCTGTCCATCGTCGGCGCGGTGATTCTGCTGTGGCTGCTCGCGCACTTCCACGTGGCACTGTGATCAGCCGCGCGCATCGAGCGTGTGATTCCAGCGCTCGATGCGCGCGTGCAGTTTCTTGAACAGCGCCGCGTAGTCGCCCTTGATCGTGATCGAGCCGATCTTGTCGCCCTGGCGCACGCTGTTGACCACGACCTGATCCTCCGGGCCGATCACCTCGCCGAACACGGTGTGCTTGCCGTCCAGCCACGGCGTGGCCACGTGGGTGATGAAAAACTGGCTGCCGTTCGTGCCGGGACCCGCGTTCGCCATCGACAGCACGCCCGGCTTGGCGTGCTTGAGCACGGGCACGATCTCGTCCTCGAAGTGGTAGCCGGGTCCGCCGCGACCGGTGCCCTGCGGACAGCCGCCCTGGATCATGAAATTCGGAATGACGCGGTGGAAGCTTCCGCCGTCGTAGAACTTGCGCAGCGCGAGGTTGACGAAATTCGCGACCGTGAGCGGCGTCTGCTCGGGAAACAGGCGCAGATGGATCGTGCCGCGGCCGGTGACGATGTGGGCTTGCAATTCGGTGGTGGCGGTCATCATGCGCCTGCGCTCCGTGGTATGGCATCAGGCATGATAGCGGAACGGTGCTCGCCTCTCCCACCGCGAGCGGTCGGCGCGCAAGGCGCCCGCCTTCTTCCGATCGGACAAAGCCACCGCGTGCTGCGCTGCGGAAACCGCGGCGATTTTCCGTTATAATCAACTGATTCCCCTCTGCCCGAGCCCGCCCGCGGTGGGCCGTTCGTCATGTCCATCGAAACCCTGCGCAACATCGCCATCGTGGCCCACGTGGACCACGGCAAGACCACCCTCGTCGACCAACTGCTGAAGCAGTCGGGCACGCTGTCCGAGCGCGCGGTGGTGCCGGAGCGCGTGATGGACAGCAACGATCAGGAACGCGAGCGCGGCATCACCATCCTCGCCAAGAACACGGCGATCTCCTGGCGCGGCAACCGCATCAACATCGTCGATACGCCGGGCCACGCCGATTTCGGCGGCGAGGTCGAGCGCGTGCTGTCGATGGTCGATTCCGTGCTGCTGCTGGTCGATGCGCTGGACGGCCCCATGCCGCAGACGCGCTTCGTCACGCAGAAG
>JAJPHA010000020.1 GCA_021325475.1 Rhodanobacteraceae bacterium
GGAAGCTCTTGCGTTGAAAGTCATCAAGACCAAGCGTGGCCAAGCGGAAGCTTTGCTCTGGTCAGCAAAGAAGTGACCCGCTCGGCCTGCGGCCGAGCGGAAGCTCTGCTCTTTTGGCGGGAGCAGGGAATCGCCTGCCGAGCTTCGCCGCCTATCAGGAGCCCCGTTGAGTCAAGGGGGCGATCAAACCCCTGCGCAGCAAGGGTTTGATGGGGGGCGTGGAGGTGCGGTGCTGCCGTCGAAGACGGGAACCGGGGGACTCAATCGGACCTTCCCGAGGCGAGCGCGCGCAACACGCGGCCGTAGAAATCGAGCCCGGCGTAGAACGCGGCGACGCGCAGGCGCTCGTCGCGGCCATGCGCGCGCACGTCGTCGCGGTCGATGGCGATGCCGGACACGCCGTAGGAAGGCATGCCGGCGGCGTTGGTGTAGATGCTGTCGGAGGCGCCGGTCTCCATCTCCGCGATCACCGGCACGCGCCACATTTCCCGGGCCACGCGGTCGAGCGTGCCGAGCACGTCCGCGCGGATCGGCGGCGGCGCCGGCGATTGCTCCTCCGGCGCGCTGTCGTGACGGCTGCCGTCGGTGGCGACGTACTGCACGCGCAGCCGGGCGTCGGCGACGATACGCGCGAGCTCGCGGCGGATTTCCTCCTTGGAATGGCCGGGGAAGATGCGGCAGTTGATCAGCGCCTGCGCACGCTGCAGCAGGGCGTTGTTGGCGTGGCCGGCCTCGAGCCGCGTCGGCACGCAGGTGGTGCGCAGGATCGAGTTGAAACGCGCGTCCCGCGCCAGGCGTTGCGCGGCCTGTTCATCGAGCGCCGGACCGAGCAGCGCGCGCATGTCGGCGGCGACCTCGGCCGGTTCGAGCGCGGCGTCGCGCGCGAAGAACGCGCGCGTCACCGGGTTGAGCTCGAACGGGAACGGCGCCTGGCGCAGGCGTTCGAGCGCGTCGGCGAGCTCGTAGATCGCGTTGTCCGGCCGCGGCAGCGAGCTGTGGCCGCCGGGATTGGTGGCCTCGATCAGGTAATCGGCGTAGAGCTTCTCGCTCGCACCGAGTTGCACGCTGACCACGCGCCCGTCCACCGCATCGACGCCGCCGGAATCCGGGTTGAGCACGTACTCGGCATCGACCCAGTCGCGGTGATGGCGCAGCAGCCAGTCCACGCCGTTCGCCGATCCGCCTTCCTCGTCGGCGGTGAGCGCGACGATCAGATCGCGCGCCGGCACGAAGCGTTCGTGCCGGAAGCGGATCAGGGTGGCGACGAGGATCGCGCAGCCGCTCTTGACGTCCTGCGTGCCGCGACCGTAGACGTAGCCGTCCCGCTCGACGAAACGGAACGGATCGGTGCTCCAGTCCTCGCGTCGCGCCTCGACCACGTCGAGGTGGCAGATCAGCAGGATCGGCCGGGCCGTGCCGCGACCGCGATAGCGCACCACCAGATTCTGCTTGCGCTCGTTCGGTCCGGCGAGGTGCAGATCCGCCTCGGCGAAGCCGGCGTCGCGCAGCCGCCGTTCCATCGCCCGCGCGGCGGCGGAGACGTCGCCCGTCGAGTCGGTGGTGTCGATCTCGATGAGCTCGCGGAAGAGGTCGAACGCGAGCTTGCGCGTCGCGGCGTCGGGCGCGGCGTCCTTCGCCGATCCCGTCGTGACGAACAGCAGGGCCAGGGCGGCGGCGAACAGGCGGGACATGGCGAACCCTCGCGGACGAAAGGCGCAACGATAAGCGGCCCCCACGGCGCGCGCAACGCCGCGGCGCCACGCGTGCGATAATTTCGCGTCCCCGTTCGGAATCCGCACGGATGAGCCAGCGCGAAATCCTCGTCACCTCGGCCCTGCCCTACGCCAACGGCCAGATCCATCTCGGCCACATGCTCGAACACATCCAGGCCGACATCTGGGTGCGGGCGATGCGCATGGCCGGGCACACCGTGCATTTCGTCTGCGCCGACGACGCCCACGGCACCTCGATCATGCTGCGTGCCGAGCGGGAGGGCATCACGCCGCAGGCGCTGATCGGCCGCGTGCTGGAGCAGCACCGCGCCGATTTCCGCGACTTCGGCGTCGCCTACGACCACTACGCCACCACCGACGGCGAGACCAATCGCGCGCTCACCGGCGCGATCTGGGAGCAGCTCAAGGCCGGCGGCCACGTCGAGGCGCGGCCGGTGACGCAGCTCTACGATCCGGTCAAGCGGATGTTCCTGCCGGATCGTTTCATCAAGGGCGAATGCCCGCACTGCCACAGCAAGGATCAGTACGGCGACGCCTGCGAGGTGTGCGGCAAGACCTACACGCCGACCGATCTCATCGAACCGTACTCGGTGGTCTCCGGCGCCACACCGGTGGAGAAGGAATCGCGACACCTGTTCGTCAAGCTCGCCGATTTCGCGGAGCGCCTCACGCACTGGCTGGAGCAGCGTCGCGCCGACGGCGGCTTGCAACCCGAGGTGGTCAACAAGCTCAAGGAGTGGTTCGCCGAGGGCCTGCGCAGTTGGGACGTGTCGCGCGATGCGCCCTATTTCGGCTTCGAGATCCCCGGCGAACCCGGCAAGTATTTCTACGTCTGGGTCGATGCGCCGGTCGGCTATCTCGCCGCGTTCAAGGAACTGTGCGAGTCGGGCAGGAAACCGGGACTCGACGGCACCGATTTCGACCGCTTCCTGCGCGACGACGCCGGCACCGAGCTCGTCCACTTCATCGGCAAGGACATCGTCTATTTCCACACCCTGTTCTGGCCGGCGATGCTGATGGGCGCGGGCCTGCGCACGCCGAGCGCGGTGAACGTGCACGGCTTCCTCACCGTCAACGGCGCCAAGATGTCGAAGTCGCGCGGCACCTTCATCGAGGCGCGCACGTATCTCAGGCACCTCGAGCCGGATTATCTGCGGTATTTTTTCGCCACCCAGCTCGGGCCCACGCTCGCCGACGTCGATCTCGACCTCAAGGCCTTCGAGGAGCGCGTCAATTCGCATCTCGTCGGCAAGTGGGTGAACATCGCCAGCCGCACCGCCGGGTTCCTGCACAAATTCTTCGACGGCCGCCTGGCGGCCAAGCTCAGCGCGGAAGCCGCGGGCCACTACGCCTTCGCGCGCAACAAGTTGCGCGACCGCGTCGATCAGGCGCGCAGCTTCGAGCGGCGCGACTACGCGCAGGTGCTGCGCGAGATCATCGACGTCACCGACTACGCCAACGCCATCATCGACGAGAACAAGCCGTGGCAGCTCGCCAGGGACGAGACGCGGCGCGCCGAGCTGCACGACATCGGCACGCTCGCGATCAACTTCTTCCGTTTGCTCACGGCGTATCTCAAGCCGGTGATTCCGGCCACCGCAGCGCGCGCCGAGACGTTCCTGGGCGATGCGCTCGCCCGGTTCGACTGCGTGGATCGCCCGCTGCTCGATCACCGCATCGGCACGTTCACGCCGCTCATCACCCGCATCGACCGCAAACAGATCGACGCCATGATCGAAGCCTCGAAGGAATCCTTGCAATCCGCGGCGCCACCCGCGTCCGGCCCTCAGCCCTCAGCCCTCAGCCCTCAATCTGCGGCCCTCAGCCCTTCGCCCCCCACCATCTCCATCGACGACTTCGCCAAGCTCGACCTGCGCATCGGCAAGGTGCTGCAATGTGAATTCGTGGACGGCTCGGACAAACTGCTGCGCTTCGAGCTCGACGCCGGCGAACTCGGCCGGCGGCAGATCTTCTCCGGCATCCGCGCTGCCTACCGCGAACCGGACAAGCTGATCGGCCGCAAGGTGGTGTTCATCGCCAATCTGGCGCCGCGCAAGATGCGCTTCGGCGTGTCGGAGGGCATGATCCTCTCGGCCGGCGCCGGCGGCGAGGCGTTGTATCTGCTCGACGTGGACGACGGCGCGCAACCGGGCATGCCGGTCAAATAGCGGCCCTCGCGCGGAACCGCCGATGCGCGTCTGCCTGTCGATGATCGTCAAGAACGAGGCGCACGTGATCGAGCGTTGCCTCGCCTCGGTCAAGCCGCACGTGCACGCCTGGGCGATCGCCGACACCGGCTCCAGCGACGGCACGCAGGAGCTCGTGCGCCGCGCGCTCGCGGATCGGCCCGGCGAACTGATCGAACGCCCATGGGTGGATTTCGCGACCAACCGCAACGAGGCGCTGGAACTCGCCCGCAAGTACGGCGACTACGCGCTGATCATCGACGCCGACGAGGTGCTGGAGACCGATCCGGGATTCCGCTGGGGCACGCTCGACGCGCCGGGCTACCTGCTCGAAATCGTCTACGGCGAGACCAGCTATCGCCGCATCGCCCTGCCGCGGCTCGATGCCGACTGGCATTTCGAGGGCGTGCTTCACGAGGCGCTGGTTTCGCCGCACCTCGCCGAGACGAAGCGGCTGGCGGGAGTGCGCATCCGCGTGCACAGCGACGGCGCGCGCAGCCGGCGGCCGCCGCGCGAGAAATACCTCGCCGACGCCGAGGTGCTGCGCCGCGCACTGGCAACCGAGCCGGACAACGCGCGTTATGCGTTCTACTACGCCCAGAGCCTGCGCGACGCCGGCGAGCTCGCCGAGGCGATCGCCGCGTATGAGCGCCGCGCGGCGCTGGGCGGTTGGTCGGAAGAAGTATACATTTCCCATCTGCAGATCGCGCTGCTGCGCGAACGCAGCGGCGCGCCCTATGCCGAGGTGGTGGCGGCGTATCTCGACGCCTGCGAGGCGCGGCCGTCGCGCGCCGAGGCGCCGTGCGAGCTGGCGCGCTATCTGCGCCTGCACCGGCGCTACCATCTCGCCCGCCATTTCGCCGAGATCGCCGCGCGGCTGCCGCCGAGCGAGGACGTGCTGTTCGTCGATCGCGCGGTGCACGCCTGGCGCGCGCGCGACGAATGGGCGGTGGCGGCGTACTGGTGCGGCGACCGCGCCGAAAGCGCGCGCCTGTGCCGCGAACTGCTCGCCGATCCGCGCCTGCCGGCGGGCGAACGCGCGCGCGTCGAGCGCAATCTGGAGTTCGCCGAGGGCCGTGCGGCGTGACTCACGGCATCCACACCATCGACACCGGCTTCCACCGGCCGCGCTTCGACGCCAGCCATCTGATCGTCGAGCACGGCCGCGCCGCGTTCGTCGACGTCGGCACCAACCACTCGGTGCCGCGCCTGCTCGCGGCGCTCGCCGCGCAGGGCCTGGCGCCCGCGGCGGTCGAGTACGTGATCCTGACGCACGTGCACCTCGACCACGCCGGCGGCGCCGGCGCGTTGCTGCGGCACCTGCCGAACGCGCGCGTGGTGGTGCATCCGCGCGGCGTGCGGCACATGGTCGATCCGACGCAGTTGCTCGCCGGCGCCAGCGCCGTGTACGGCACCGAGGAAGTGCGGCGAAGCTACGGAGACTTGGTGCCGATCCCGCCCGAGCGCATCGACACGGCGCACGACGGCCACGTCGTCACGCTCGCCGGACGCGAACTCGTCTGCCTCGACACGCCGGGCCACGCGCGCCATCACCTGAGCGTGTGGGACGAACGCAGCCGCGCGTTCTTCCCCGGCGACACGTTCGGGCTGTCCTACCGCGAATTCGACAGCGCGCGCGGCGCCTTCGTCCTGCCGACGACCACACCGGTGCAGTTCGAGCCGGAGGCGCTGCACGCCTCGATCGAACGCATGCTGGAGTACCGGCCGCGGCAGATGTTCCTCACCCACTACGGCCGCGTGACCGAGCCGGCGCGACTCGCCGCCGAGCTGCACGAGCAGATCGAGGCGATGGTCGCCATCGCCCGCGCCCACGCCGGCGATCCGCAGCGCCACGCCCGCCTCACCGCGGACCTTGCGCACTTGTATACTTCGCGCGCCCGCGCCCATGGCTGCGACCTCGACGCCGCGCGCGTGCGCGAGCTGCTCGCCATGGACATCGAGCTCAACGCCCAGGGGCTCGCGGTGTGGCTGGATCGCGCGCAACGCTGATCCCCGGATTCCTACTTCCACGAGAGACCCTCTCCATGAAGGCACTCCTGTGCGGTACCCTCGCGCTGTCGCTGGCCACCGGCTCCGCCCACAGTGTCGCGCAGAGCGCGACGTCTCTCGCCGAGCCGGGACGGACGACCCGTGGCGATTGCGCGTCCGGATTCTTCGACCGTCTCGCCGCCGCCTATCGGGAGGATGCCGATGTCGTACCGGGCGAAGCACCGCCGCGCCGCGCCATGGACGCGCCGTTCTCCTCACCACCGTTCCCCTCCGCGGAGTGGCAGCTCGGTGGCGTCGAATATCCGATCGGGGTTCCAAACGGCAATGCGCAGTACCCACTGGAAAAGGCGCTTGCCTGCACCGCCTTCGGTGGGTGGTTGCGAGACCACCGCATCGAGACGTACGGCTGGATCAATCCGTCTGCCAACCTCAGCACCTCGCGCGACACCAATTACCCGCTGTCCTACGCAACGCGGCCGAACCGAGTGGAATTCAACCAATTCCTGTTCCGCGTGCAGCGCGTGCCGGACACGGTGCAGACCGATCATGTCGACTGGGGTTTCCACATCGACCAGTTGTATGGCTACGACTACCACTACACGGCAATGAAGGGCGTGTTCAGTAACCAGCTGCTGAACCATCCGCGGCCACCGCCAGACCTGCCGGGCAAGGTGTACGGCTACGATCCGATGATCTGGTTCGTCGATGTGTACGTCCCCGGAATCGGCCAGGGCACGGTCTTCACCGCCGGGCGCTATCTGTCGCTGCCGGACATCGAGGCGCAATTCGCGCCGAACAATTACCTGCTGACGCATTCGATCCTGTACACGGTGGATGCCTACACCAACGTCGGCTTGCTGGCGACGACGAAGCTGTCCGACCAGTGGACGATCCAGTTGGGTTTGCACGGCGGCGACGACGTCGCGCCCTGGAAGCGGGAATCGCGGCTGACCGCGCAGGGCTGTGTGCGCTTCGTATCGTCGACGAACGACGACATGCTGTACCCGTGTGTCGAGTCGTACAACGGCAAACGCCAAACCTACAACAACCTCCAGGAATACGTGCTCACCTGGGGCCACCGTTTCAGTGCGCGCGTGCACATGCTGACCGAGGCGTACCGCATCTACGTGATCGGCGCGCCGGGCTTCAAACCGGGCCAGAATCCGGCCTACGGCATCGTCAACTATTTTAACATCGAACTCGATCCGGCGAACATGCTGGTGATCCGGAACGAGTTCTACAAGGACGAAGTCGGACAGCGTACCGGATTCGCCACGCGCTACAGCAGCCACACCCTCGGCATGACCCGCTGGATTTCGCAGGACCTTGAACTCCGGCCCGAGCTGCGGTACGAACATTCCTACGACCTGCCTGCCTACGACGGTGGCCGCAAGCGCAGTCAGACCACGGTCTTGTTCGACGTGATCCTGCACTACTGATGCGTATGGCGTCCGTTACTGACCCGATCCTCGCCGAGCGCATCGATGCGCTGCTGCCGCAGACGCAATGCACGCGCTGCGGCTATCCGGCCTGCCGCGACTACGCCGAGGCGATCGCCGCCGGCGACGCCGACATCAACCAATGCCCGCCGGGCGGCGCGGCCGGCATCGCCGCGCTGGCGGCGCTGCTCGGACGCGCGCCGAAGCCGCTCGATCCGGCGCACGGCGTCGAGGCGCCGCGCACGCTGGCGCGGATCGACGAGGCGCGCTGCATCGGCTGTACCAAGTGCATCCAGGCCTGCCCGGTCGATGCCATCGTCGGCGCCTCGAAATGGATGCATACGGTACTTGTGGAAGAGTGTACCGGCTGCGAACTGTGCCTGCCGCCGTGTCCGGTCGATTGCATCGAGCTCGTGCCCGCCGCCGACGACGGACAGAGCGCGTGGGAACGCGCGCCGCGGTATCGGGCGCGCTATCTCGCGCGCCGCGCGCGGCTGGCGCGGCTCGAGGCCGAACGCGCCGCGGAGCTGGCGGCGCGCAAGGCGAGTCTCGGCACGGACGCGGTGCGCGAGGCGATCGCCCGCGCGCGGGCGCGCAAGGGTGGACCGGCGCCGTGAACGCGCGCGACCGCGCCGAACTGTTCCGCCGCCTGCGCGCGACGAATCCGGCACCGACCACCGAGCTCGAATACCGCACGCCGTTCCAGTTGCTGATCGCGGTGATGCTTTCGGCGCAAGCCACCGACGTCGGCGTGAACAAGGCCACGCGCCGGCTGTTCCCGGTGGCGCCCACCCCGCAGGCGATGCTCGCGCTCGGCGAGGAGAAGCTGAAAAGCTACATTTCCACCATTGGACTTTTCAACACCAAGGCGAAGAACGTCATCGCCACCTGCCGGCGGCTGATCGAGCGTCACGGCGGCGAGGTGCCGCGCACGCGCGAGGCGCTCGAAGCACTGCCCGGCGTCGGCCGCAAGACTGCGAACGTGGTGCTCAACACCGCCTTCGGCGAACCCACCATCGCCGTCGACACGCACATCTTCCGCGTCGCCAACCGCACCGGCCTCGCCCCGGGCAAGACCGTGCGCGCGGTGGAGGACCGCCTGCACCGCGCGGTGCCCGCCGAGTTCCGCAAGGACGCGCACCACTGGCTGATCCTGCACGGCCGCTACGTGTGCAAGGCGCGCAAGCCCGCGTGCCCGCACTGCGTGATCCGCGATCTGTGCCGCTACCGGCACAAGACGCCGGCGTGAATCGCGGCGCGTCTCAACGCACGAAATTGCGCACGGCGATGCCATCGACGACCTCGCGCACCGCGGGCATCGCGCGCACCCGCGCGACGACGCGCAGGCGTTCGAGATCGGTATCGACCAGGCCGCGCAGATAGACGACGCGATCGAGCGTCTGCACGCCGAGTTCGGCGGAGGCGAGCTCGGGCTGCGCGAACAGCAGCGTGCGCACTTGCGCGTTGATCTCGGCATCGCCCGGACAGCCGGCGAAGCCGCACTTGCGGTA
>JAJPHA010000101.1 GCA_021325475.1 Rhodanobacteraceae bacterium
CCACCAATACCCCAAGGCCAACCGATCTCGGTTGGCCTTTTTTCATGCCCGCAACGCCAGTATTGGCGCGGTTTCCGGGCGGCGCCTTGCGGACGCGCACGCCGTCTGGGCGCCGTTCCCGCCCCGACAGCGCCTCTCTGTTCTCGGTTTTTCTCTGCGGCCCGTGGTGGGAACCAGGGGCCACCTCCTTGTCTGACAAGGACTTAGAGACCCCCGGTTGTAGTCAGAAACTGCCTTGCGGCGGCGACCCGGGCGCGACGAAGCGCAAAAAAGCCGCCCGCAGGCGGGTGCGGCGGCGTGACATCAGTCAAGCAACCGCACCTGCTCGCGCCAGCCGTAAGGCCAGGGGCGGCCCAGCACCTTCTCGACGGCGAGGTCGGGCGATCCGATCAGCCGCTCGACCACCTCGGGCGCGAGCAGCGTCAGCCGCATCAGGCGATGCACTTTGGATACATCCAGCCCTTCGGCCTGGGCGATCTCGGCCGCCGACGCCACCCGCCCCTCATGGAGCAGCCGTTGCCAGTGGTGCGCCAGCCCGAGCGCGCGCATCAACGCCGTGTCCTTGGCCTCGGTGCGCGCCGGGCCGGCCCACGTCGAGTGAACCTCCACACCTTTCGGTGCGCCGGGCGGCGCGATCACCGCGCGCCGGATGCCGCGCTGCACCAGCCGCCAGGGCACGAAGGTTTCCAGTTTCACGCCGCCCGCCGGCGTCGGCAGTTTCTGGGTGACCGGCGCTCCCTCGATGCGTCCCCGGTGCTTCGTGCTCACGCTTTCTCCTCGAAGCGCCGCACGATCTCGCGCTGGGCCGCCCAGTCCACCGGCAGCGGGTGGCGCTGGAACCAGATCAGGCTCATCCGGCGTGGCTGCCGCCCGGCCATCAGCATCTCGACGATGTCGGGCGCGAGCAGCGTCAGGCGCAGCAGCTCGTTGACCACCGAGTGGTGCAGCCCTTCGGCACGCGCGATGGCCGAGCCGCTGGGCATCGCGCCGCTGTCTAGCAGCCGTTGCCAGTGGAAGGCCCGTGCCATCCCTTCGATGAGCGTGCTGTCGTGCGCGTCCCGGTCCTCGGCCTGGTGCTGAACCAGCCGGCGCACGCCGCGCCGCCGCAGGGTCAGCGGCACGAAGGTCTCGAGCGTCCCGTCCTTCATGCCTCGACCTCCAGCAGCTCGGCGCCGATGCTCCTGGGCGCGAACTCGCCGATCAAGGCGTCCCAGCCCAGTTCGCGCCACTTCACCCGGATGCCCTGCATCTCGTCGGTGTGGACGAGATCGATGCGCTCGATCATCAGGTTGGCGATGCGGTGCTGCTCAACCGGGAAGAGCTGATCCCACACGTCGTTGAGGCGCCCCATCGCCATCACGACCGTGGCCTCGTCGATCGGTGCGCCCTGGCGTTGGATGTGGCGCACGACGGCGGCGATGGATTCGGGGCTGGTCAGCACGGTGCGGATCTGGGCCACGACCGCCGCCTCGATCTCGCGGGCGGGCAGGCGCTCGTAGCTCTTGCCCGGCGCGCCGAAGCGGCTCTCGGACTTGGAGACGTAGTACTGGTACTTGCGGCCGTTCTTGCGCGAGTACGTGGGGTACATGCGTTCGCCCGTCGGCGCGTACAGCAGCCCGCGCAGCAGCGCATCGTTGCGCGAGCGGATCTTGGTGTCCACCGACCGCGCGTGGCTGTCGCGGGCCAGCACCGCGTGAACCTGGTTCCACAGCTGGCGTTCGATGATCGGCTCGTGCACGCCGGGGTACCACTGGCCCCGGTTCGACAACTCCCCGAGGTATATGCGGTTGCGCAGCACCTTGTGGATGTACTTCTTGTCGATGCGCGTGCCGGTCCGCACCCGCCCGTCCTGCGTCGTCCACGCCTTGGTCGTGATGCCCTCGGCGGTCAGGCGCGCTGCGATCTGCGTGGGTGAGCCAATGGTCAACATCTCCTCGAAGATGCGGCGCACCACCGCCGCCTCGGCGGGGTTGACCACCAACTGGCGATTGACCACGTCGTAGCCGATGGTGGGCACGCCGCCCATCCACAGCCCCTTCTTCTTGGCCGCGGCGATCTTGTCGCGGATGCGCTCGCCCGTGACCTCGCGCTCGAACTGGGCGAAGGACAGCAGGATGTTGAGCGTGAGCCGCCCCATCGAGGTCGTGGTGTTGAACTGCTGCGTGACCGAGACGAAGGACACGCCGTGGCGCTCGAACACCTCGACCATCTTGGAGAAGTCGGCGAGGCTCCTCGTCAGGCGGTCGATCTTGTAGACCACCACGATGTCGATCAGCCCGCGCTGGATATCGGCCATCAGGCGCTTCAAGGCCGGGCGCTCGGTGTTGCCGCCGGAGTAGCCGGGGTCGTCGTAGTCGTCGGCCACCGGAATCCATCCCTCGGCGCGCTGGCTGGCGATGAAGGCGTGCCCGGCTTCCTTTTGCGCATCGATGGAGTTGAACTCCTGGTCGAGCCGCTCGTCCGACGACACCCGGCAGTAGACCGCACAGCGCTTGCGCGCCTTGGTGGAGGCGATTTCCGTCATCAGGCGCCTCCCTTCAGGCCGAAGAACAGCGGGCCGCTCCAATGCTGGCCGGTGATGTGCCGCGCCACGGCGGTCAGGCTCTTGAAGCGGCGGCCTTCGTATTCGAAGTGACC
>JAJPHA010000091.1 GCA_021325475.1 Rhodanobacteraceae bacterium
CAAAGAAAAGTTACCCGCGCGGCCAGCGGCCGAGCGGAAGCTCTGCTCTGGTGAGCAAAGAGAAGTGACCCGCTCGCCGGACGCGAGCGGAAAACCGCAGGATGCGCGTCAAGAAAAGAAAACGGGGTCAGTGCTGTGCCACCCTCACCCGCGCCTTCGGCGCGGCCTCTCCCGCCAGCGGGAGAGGCGGCAGACGGAATTTCGGCGCCAATCAGGTCGTCTGAAGTCCGGATCGCCGCGCAAGCCGTTTGGCCTGAGTCCTGAGACTTCGTTCAGGACAGGCTACGGCGCCGTAGCCGAAGACACGGACGCTGGGACTCGATCGCATCTTCCCTAATCGACGAAGAACGATTGCAGGCGCACTGGTGTCGCCGGCTGGACGGCGATGGTGCCGAACATGCCGGCACCCGGCATGCCGTGCACTTCGCAGAAGTAGCCGATCGTGCCGGGCGAGTTGAAGGTGACGCTCGCCACCCAGTTGCTGTTGCTCGGATTGCCGTTGCCGTTGGGCTGGCCGTCGCAGCCGCGCGCGCAGCGGAACGAATTGTCGTCGGCCACGACGTTGTGGAAGCCGCCCTTGTTGACGAAGGTGACCGTATCGCCCGCGGTGATGGTGATCGTCTGTGGCGAAAACGCGTTCTGCGCACCGCCGACGTTGACGATGAAACCCGCCGCCTGCGCGAGGCACGGCGCCAACGCCAGCCACAGACACAACCATGCCCCTCGGGCCATCGCCAACCTCACCGGTGAATTGCGGCAGAGCCGCCGCGAACCGCAGTATACCCGCCGGCGACGGCAGCCGCGCGCTCTGGCGCGAGCGGCGCGGCGCGGCTATGCTGCGCGGCCCGAGGCTGCGAGTACGACGACGGCATGCGTTCCTTTCTCCCGGTTTCCCTGATCGGCGCGCCGACCGACGTCGGCGCCGGCCACCGCGGCGCCTCGATGGGCCCGGAGGCGCTGCGCGTGGCCGGTCTGGCCGAGGCGCTCGTCGCGCGCGGCCTCGACGTGGCCGATCGCGGCAATCTGTTCGGCCCGCTCAATCCCTGGCTGCCGCCGAGCGCCGGCTACCGGCATCTGCCGGAAGTGGTCGAATGGAACCGCGAGGTGATGCGCGCGGTCGCCGCCGAGCTCGCCGCGCGGCGGCTGCCGATCCTGCTCGGCGGCGATCACAGCCTGGCGATCGGCTCGATCACCGCGGTGGCCAGGCATTGCCGCGCGCAGGGAAAAAAGCTGCGCGTGCTGTGGCTCGACGCGCACGCCGATTTCAACACCTCGACGATCACGCCGTCGGGCAATATCCACGGCATGCCGGTGGCGTGCCTGTGCGGCCACGGGCCGGTCGAGCTGACCGAGCTCGGCGGCGCGGCGCCGGCGCTCGATCCGGCGATGCTCCGCCAGATCGGCGTGCGCTCGGTCGATGCCGGCGAGAAGCGGTTCGTCCACGACGTCGGCCTCGACATCTACGACATGCGCCACATCGACGAGGTCGGCATGCGGCGGGCGATGGAGGAGGCGCTCGACGGCGTGGATGCCGACACCCACATCCACGTCAGCTTCGACGTCGATTTCCTCGATCCGGACATCGCCCCGGGCGTCGGCACCACCGTGCCCGGCGGGCCGAACTACCGCGAGGCGCAACTGGTGATGGAGATGATCGCCGACACCGGGCGGCTGGGCTCGCTCGACATCGTCGAGCTCAATCCGGCGTTCGATCAGCACAACCGCACGGCGAAACTCGCGGTCGATCTGGTCGAGAGCCTGTTCGGCAAGTCGACGCTGATGCGGGAGTGAGCGCCGCCGTCGATCAGTTCTCGAAGCCGTCGTAGAAGATGTCGTCGGTTTCGTTGAGGCAAGCTCCCTGGCCCGCGATCAGGCCGTCGAGCACGCCGACCTGCGTGGCATGGAACTGCAACGCATTCTGGCCGCAGCCCTTGATGTTGCAGTAACTCATGATCGTGCCCACCCCGCCGCCGGGGCAGCTCGTGGCGCCGGCGTAGCAGCCCTGGCCGCTCTCGCCGT
Source organism: Rhodanobacteraceae bacterium (assembly GCA_021325475.1). GTDB lineage: Bacteria > Pseudomonadota > Gammaproteobacteria > Xanthomonadales > Rhodanobacteraceae > Rudaea. Next base: position 2,020 of record JAJPHA010000091.1, read on the forward strand.
TGTAGCACTGGTCGATGGTGTTGGTCGCCACCGGCGCATTGCCGGTGGTGACGTCGGTGCAGTGGGTGTGCCAGGCGCCGAAGTTGTGGCCGAGTTCGTGACCGACGATCTTCGCGGCGAATGCGCCGTTCGGGTCGATGCTGATGCTGGTGCAGACCTGATTGACGCTGTAGCTGCCGAACGTGTCGCTGCCGGAGGGTTGGCCCTTGTTGCAGTAGGCGTCGATCCAGGCGATGCCGGAGGCGCTGCAAATGCTCGACGAGCTCGGCTCCTGGCCGGACAGCAATATCGCGAAGACGCGGTTGATCGCAGCGTGGTTGTTCTTCCAGTAGTTGGCGAAGATGTCGAGGTCGAAGACATCCGCCGGAACGTGGGTGGCGCCGGTATAGGGATCGGCACAGCCGTTGCCGCAGAGGAACGTCGTGCCTTGCTGCAACTGCACCAGCAAGTCGCGTTCGTACATCGTGTTCATGGTGTTGAACATGCCGGCGATCCAGTTGGTCGCGTCGGTGGTGTTGTTCGCGAACAGCCTCGACATGAACAGGCTGTCGGTATCGACCGCGACCGTCGCCAGGCGCAATGCGTGCATCGCGGCCGAAGGGGTTGGCGACGCTGCGGTCACGACCGCGGCGCGCAACTGGCCGGCAAGATCGTTACTGCCGTGCAGGCCGAGATCGATACCCTCGTTGCCGCAGCGAAAGTCGAACCGGAAACCGGGCGGCAGCGCCGATTCGAACGGCGACGCGGCGAGATGCACGGAGCCAGTCTTGTCGCGCACCGCGCGCAGCACGAATTCGCCATCCGCGCCGACGCCGCTGCCTTCGGCGAAGCTGCCGTCGGGGTTGAGCGACATCGCCACCCGCGTGCGACCGTCGTCGGAATAACCACGCAGGAAGATGCGCGGGCTGCGCGGCAGCTCGGTGCGGCCTTGCGCGGTGACGAGGTAGATGTGCGCATCCGGCGCGTACACCTCCACCCGCTTCAGGCGCACCGATGCCGAGTGCGCGGCGCTCACGGGGAACGCCGCAATGGCATAGGATTCGTTATTGGGTAGCGCCGCGAGCCGGAGCAGGTCGGCTCGGCCGACCCCCGGATTCGCCGCTCCCGCCGATACGACCACCGTCGCGCCGAGCAGCGCGGCGAGGCCAAGGACCACCGCACGGATCTTCATGCCGACCCCCTGTCGATCGGAAAGCGGCGATCCAGTCTAGTCCGAAACGCGCCACGGTGCATGTGACGCGTTTCGCGTTGGGTGCGCCATCTTCGGCGCGGCCGCTCACCCCGCCGGATCCGGCACGAAGCCGTTCGGGAACGGCTGCGGATCGCGCGGGACGAAGCGCGGCTGCGGCAGCACGCCGCGCGCGACCAGATTGCGGTAGCTGTCGTACCAGATCGAGACCACCTCGTCGGGGCGCGCGCTGGCACGCTCGAACGCGGTGTAGCTGGCGAACGAGGTCTCGCGCGCGCCGTGGCCGGTGCCGAGCGATTCCTCCGGCTTCGGCGCGGGCCGCGCCGCCAACGCCGCGGCCGGGGCGGCGGCGCGATCGGCCGTCGATTTCGCCGCCTGGGCGTTTTCTGCGGCGGCCGTGTCCGGCGGCGGCGTTTGCGGCTCGGCGCGTGCGATCTTGTCCTCGCGTTCGCGCCAGACCGGATGCGGCTTCTCGCGGAACACCGCCACGCCGATCACGCCGACGTTGGCCGGCCGGCCGGTGCGCGCAGCGTAGCTGTCGCCGAGCGCGGTGAAGTTGAACCGGGCGATCTCGCTCAGGCTCTTGCGCCAGCCCTCGATCTCGGTGGTCTCGAACGGGCCGAGCACGTAGCCGGATTGCAGCGGATCGGCGGTCTCGCCGGTGACGGCATTGACGCCGTCGACCGACAGCACCGCGAGCACGCGCGCGCCGGTGTGGTTGCTGATGCGCACGGCGTAGCGATGGCCGGGCGTGCCGGCGACAAAGTGCTTGCCGGCGTGTTCGTACACCGGCAGCGTGCTGCCGGTATCACGGTCGTAGACGCTGAGATCGACGAGGTTGCCGGCGCGGACGGTGCCCGAGCAGGCGAGGGCGGCGGCGACGAGAGCGGACAGCAGGATCTTCATGGCGTGGCTCCGGGTTGGTGGATGGGCGATGCAACGGCCGAAGCGGCGCGGCGGGGTTGCGCGCTGCGGACGAAGGATCGCGTACACTTGCCGACCGGGCCCGTCCCCGGCATCCACGCAGCGCAGATGGCCAAACGCAGAGTCCTCACCGGCATCACCACCACCGGCACGCCGCATCTCGGCAACTACGTCGGCGCGATCCGCCCGGCGATCGCGGCGAGCCGTCGCGCCGAGGTCGAGTCGTTCTACTTCCTCGCCGACTACCACGCCCTGATCAAGTGCGACGATCCGGCGCGCATCCAGCGCTCGACGCTGGAGATCGCCGCGAGCTGGCTGGCCTGCGGTCTGGATCCGGAAAAAGTATACTTCTACCGCCAGTCCGACATCGCCGAGATTCCGGAGCTGACCTGGCTGCTCACCTGCGTCACCGCCAAGGGCCTGCTCAACCGCGCGCACGCCTACAAGGCGGCGACCGACGCCAACCGCGAGCGCGGCGAGGACCCCGACGCCGGCGTCAGCGCCGGCCTGTACATGTATCCGGTGCTGATGGCCGCGGACATCCTGATCTTCAACGCCCACGAGGTGCCGGTCGGCCGCGACCAGGTGCAGCACATCGAGATGGCGCGCGACATCGGCCAGCGCTTCAATCACCTCTACGGCGGCGAGTATTTCACCCTGCCGGAGGCGGTGATCGAGGCGCACGTCGCCACGCTGCCCGGCCTCGACGGGCGCAAGATGTCGAAGAGCTACGACAACACCATTCCGTTGTGGCTGCCGGCGCCGGAGCTGCGCAAGGCGATCCTCGGCATCGTCACCAATTCGCAGGCGCCGGGCGAACCGAAGAATCCGGACGAATCGCACCTGTTCGGGATCTATCAGGCGTTCGCCAGCGCCGAGGAGACCGCGGCGATGCGGCGCGCCTACGCGGAAGGCATTGCCTGGGGCGAGGCGAAACAGAAATTGTTCGAGCGCCTCGACGCCGAACTCGCGCCGCTGCGCGAAAAGTACCAGGCGCTGATCGCGCGGCCCGGCGAGATCGAGGACATCCTCCAGACCGGCGCGCGGCGTGCGCGCGCGCTGGCCCAGCCGTTCGTCGCGCGGTTGCGCGAGGCCGTCGGCCTGCGCGATTTGCGCCAGGTGCCGATGGCGGCGAAGGCCCGGGCGGGAGCCCGCGCCAAAGCCGCGCTGCATCCGGTCGTGTTCCGCGACGACGATCGGGCGTTCGCCTTCAAGGTGCTCGACGCGAAGAAGAACGTGCTCGCCGCGCAGGGCGGCTTCGCCGATCCGCAGGCGGCGATGGCGGCGGCGCGGGAGGCGATGGGTCGGCTGGCAGACGGGTAGGCGCGTGGTCAGGCGCGCGGCTTGGCGCGCACCACGCAGAAGCGGTGCCCGGTCGGCGCCTGCATCACCCACCAGCGCTTGACGAAGGCGACGCGCCGGGCGCCGAGCGCCTCCAGACGCGCGACCTCGGCGTCGAGATCCTCGGTCTCGATGTCGAGATGGATGCGCGGCTCGTGCTCCACGCGCTGCAGCAGCAGATGCGGCTCGTCGACGCCGGTTTGCAACTCGGCGTAGCGGCCGTCGCCGTCCTGATCGGCGCTCACCACCGGCCGACCGAGCGCCTGGCTCCAGAACGCGGTTGCCGCGGCGAGGTCATCGACCTGACAGTCGAGCACGAAGGCGCTGATGCGGGATTTGTGCATTTGTGTGCTCGGTGGGAATCGGGAATGGGGCGGTGAGCGGTCAGCGGTGAGCGGTGAGCGGAAAGAGCTGTACAGCCCTCAGCCCTCAGCCCTCGGCCCTCGGCCCTCAGCCCTCGGCCCTCAGCCCTCGGCCCTCATCATTGCGCCAACGCCAGATCGTCGAGCAGGGCGCGGAAGAAGCGCGCCGCCTCGCCGCCGGTGCAGGCGCGATGATCGAAGGTGAGCGACAGCGGGATCACGCGATGCGTCTCGATCGCGCCCATCACCGCGACGACGTCGTGCCGCAGTTTGCCGGCGGCGACGATGGCCACGCACGGCGGCACCACGACGGGGGTGGCGTAGCGCCCGGCGAACACGCCGAAGTTCGATAGCGAAATCGTGTAGCCCTTGAGCTCCTCGGGCGGGATGCTGCGATCCTGCACCTGGGCGCGGATGCGGTTGACCGCGGCGCGGATGCCGGCGGCGTCGAGCATGTCGGCGTTGCGCAGCGCCGGCACGAACAGGCCGTCGTCGGTGTCCACCGCGATGCCGATGTCCACGTGCGGATGCAGGGTGCGGGTCAGCGTTTCGCCGTCGAACCAGGCGTTCAAGGCCGGTTCGGTCTTGCAGGCGGCGACCAGGGCGCGGACCAGGCGCACGGTGATGTCGTTGCCCGGCAGCCAGGCGTGGATGTCGGCGTCGTCGCAGAGCGTGGTCGGTACCACCTTGGCGTGGGCCTCGGCCATCACCCGCGCCATGTTGCGGCGCACGCCCTTGAGCTGTTCCGGCTGACCGCTCGCGGCGACCGTGGGCGGCAGCGTGCGCATCGGCCGGCCGGCGGCGGAGAGGGTGGTGCGCTGCGCCGGCGGCGTGCTCGGCGCAGTGCGGGAGGGCTGAGGGCCGAGGGCCGGGGGCTGGGGGCCGGGTGCGCTCGGCCGCGCCGTGCCGCTGTCCGCCGCCTTCTTCACGTCCTGCAGGGTGACCACGCCGCCGGCGCCGGTAGGTATAACTTTGGATAAATCCACATTGAGCTTTTTCGCCAGCGCACGCACCGCCGGCACGGCCTTGATGCCGCCGACCGCGACCGCGGTCTCGCTCATCACGCGATCGCTCACCTCCATCGCGCCGACCACCGTGCCGGCGTCCTCGCGCACCGCCTCGACGCGCGTCGCCGCCGGCGCCGCGGCAGGTTTCGGCGGGGCGTGATGGTGTCCGGTGGCTTCCGCTTCCGCGCGCTGCGGCAGGTTCGGATCGAGCTCGATCTCGATCAGCGGCGCGCCGGTGTCGATCACGTCGCCGGCCTTGCCGTGCAGTTTCAGCACTTTGCCGGAATAGGGCGACGGCACCTCGACCACCGCCTTGGCCGTTTCCATCGAGACGAGCGGCGCGTCGAGCTTCACGATGTCCCCCTCCTTGACGAACCATTCGACCACGGTCGCGTCCGGCAGGCCTTCGCCGAGGTCGGGGAGGTGGAAAGTCTTGATCGTGCTCATGATGGGATATGAGGTGATGGTGAGCGGTGAGCGGTGAGCGGTGAGCGGAAAGAGCCTGGCCGACCGTTCAGACTGCCAGCGTGCGTTTCGCCGCGGCGACGATGCGCGCCACGCTCGGCAGGTATTTCATCTCCAGACGAAACAGCGGGATGTGCGTGTCGTAGCCGGTGACGCGCTCGACCGGCGCGTGCAGATCGTACAGGGCGTGTTCGGCCAGCCGCGCGGCGATCTCGGCGCCGAAGCCGGCCGTGTACGGCGCCTCGTGCACGATCACGCAGCGACCGGTCTTCCGCACCGATTCGTGGATGGTGTCGAAGTCGAGCGGCTTCAGCGTGGCGACGTCGATCACCTCCGCGCTGATCCCTTCCTTGGCCAGCGCGTCGGCGGCTTCGAGCGTCTCCTTCACCTGTGCGCCCCACGTCACCAGGGTCACGTCGCCGCCGTCGCGCAGCACGAAGCAGACATCGAGCGGCAGCGCCTCGCCATCGTCCGGCACGTCTTCCTTGTATTGGCGGTAGATGCGCTTGGGCTCGAGGAAGATCACCGGGTCCGGATCGCGGATCGCGGCGAGCAAAAGGCCGTAGGCGCGCCCCGGCGAGGACGGCAGCACCACCCGCAGTCCGGGGATATTCGTGAACAAATGCTCATTCGCCTCGGAGTGGTGCTCCGGCGCGCGGATGCCGCCGCCCCACGGCGCGCGGAACACCGCCGGGCAGGACAGGCGTCCGCGCGTGCGGTGGCGCATGCGCGCCGCATGGCAGGCGATGTGCTCCATCATCGGGTAGATGAAGCCTTCGAACTGCGCCTCGGCGACCGGCTTCATGCCCTGCGCGGCGAGGCCGACGGTGAGTCCGGCGATGGTGGTCTCGTCGAGCGGCGTGTCGATCACGCGCTCGGCGCCGAAGGTCTCCTGCAGGCCGACCGTGGCGCGGAACACGCCGCCGTTGACGCCGACGTCCTCGCCGAGCACGACCACGGCGGGATCGTGCTTCATCTCCCAGGCCAGCGCCTGGGTGATGCCTTCGATGAGCGTGATCTGCGGCATGCTCCGTCACTCCCGGCCCGGCGGAAGATTTTCCAGCGCCAGCGCCTGCTGCTTCTGGCGCGCGAGGTCGGCCGGCAGCTCGGCGTAGGTGTAGTCGAACATCGCCGCCACCGGCTGCGCCCTGGTCTCGAGATAGGCGTTGACCTCGGCATCGACGCGCTTCGCGCAGTCGGCCTTCCAGGCCTCGTCCTCGGCTTCGCTCCAGGCGCCATGCGCGATCAGGTACTGCTTCAGGCGCTTGAGCGGTTCGCGCGCCCAAGCGTCCTTGACTTCCTCGTCGGCGCGGTAGCGGCGCGCATCGTCGGCGGTGGTGTGATCCGACAGCCGATACGTCACCGCCTCGATCACGCTGCCGCCGTGGCCGTGGCGCGCGCGCAGGATGGCGTGGTCGAGCGCGGCGCGCACGGCGATCACGTCGTTGCCGTCCACTTGTATACTCTCGAGGCCGGCGGCGATGCCCTTCTGCGCCAGGGTCTGGGCACCGGTCTGCAACCGGCGCGGCACCGAGATCGCGTACTGGTTGTTGACGATCAGCACCACCAGCGGCAGGGTCATGGCGCCGGCGACGTTGATCGCGCCGTAGAAGTCCGCCTTCGAGGTGCCGCCGTCGCCGACCACGGTCACCGCCACGCGCGGCTCCTTGCGGATCTTGAACGCGAGCGCCGCGCCCGCTGCGTGCAGGCATTGCGTGGCGATCGGCACGCTCCAGGCGAAGTCGTGCGCCGGGCCGGAGAAATCGTTGCCGCGCTCGTCGCCGCCCCAGTACAGCAGCGCCTCGCGCGGCTTCACTCCGCGCAGGAACTGCGCGCCGTATTCGCGGTACATCGGCGCCAGCACGTCGTCTTCCTGCATCGCCGAACCGACCGCGATGTGCGCCGCCTCCATGCCCAGACACGAGGCATAGGTGCCGAGCTTGCCGGTGCGCTGCAGGGCGATGGCCTTGCCGTCGAACACGCGCACGAACAGCATGTGCTGGTACAGCTCGATCAGCGCCTTCGGATCGCGCGCGAACTCGGGAAGATCCTCGCGCACCAGCCGTCCCTCGGCGTCGAGGTATTGCAGGTATTCGATCTCGAAGCTGGCGACGACGGACAAGGCGGATTCCTCGCGGACGCGGGGGCGTAAGTAAAGCGTGCGCGCGCGCGTCTGGCAAGGCGGGGTGCAGCAGGCTCGCCGGCGCGTTCGGCGCTGCGCGCGAGGGCGCGCCGCGCGTGTTCGCGGACATTCCTTTTTCCCGGCGCCATCCCCTACACTGTGCGTTCCGCGCCGGAATCGCCCATGCCATCCGACCACAACCAGCGTCCGCTCGAGGCGGGCATCGAGACCGATCTGCGCGATCGGCTGACCTACGACGGTTACCTGCAGCTCGGGCAACTGCTGTCGGCGCAGAAGCCGTTGTCCAACCCGCCGCATCACGACGAGATGCTGTTCATCATCCAGCACCAGACCTCGGAGCTGTGGCTGAAGCTGATCGTGCACGAGCTTTCCGCCGCGATCGAGCATCTGCGCCGCGACGCGGTCGATTCCTGCCTGAAGATCCTGGCGCGGGTCAAGCAGATCCAGCGCCAGTTGTTCGAGCAGTGGGCGGTGCTGGAGACGCTCACGCCGAGCGAATACATGCAGTTCCGCCACGTGCTCGGGCCGGCGTCGGGGTTCCAGTCGTTGCAGTATCGGCTGGTGGAGTTCCTGCTTGGCAACAAGAACGCCGAGATGATCGCGGTGTTCGCCTACGATCCGGCGCAGCAGGCGATCCTCCGCGCCGCGCTCGAGGCGCCGAGCCTGTACGACGAGTTCCTGCGCCATCTCGCGCGCGCCGGCCACGCCGTGCCGCGCACCTGTCTCGAACGCGACTGGCGCCAGCCGCACCGCGAACATCCCGAGCTGATTCCGGTGTTCCGCCGCATCTATGAGCAGCCCGACCGCTACTGGGCGGCGTATCACCTGTGCGAGCAGTTGGTCGATGTCGAGGAGAGCTTCCAGCTCTGGCGTTTCCGTCACATGAAGACGGTCGAACGCATCATCGGCCACAAGCGCGGCACCGGCGGCTCCTCGGGGGTCGCGTTCCTGAAGAAGGCGCTCGATCTGACCTTCTTCCCCGAGCTCATCGAGGTGCGCACGGTGATCGGGGCCTGAGCGCGACGCGCTCGGACGGCGGGAATGTGCCGGCGCCGAGCTTGTCGAGGATGCGGGCGAGCGCCGCGCGTTCGGCCACGCTCAGCCGCGTGAGCAGGTCGCGTTCGTGCTGGAGTGCCAGCGGCGCCACCGCATCGTGCACCCGCCAGCCGCGCGCCGACAGGCGCAGCACCGAACGGCGCTTGTCGCCGCCGTGCCAGCGGCGACTCACGAGCCCGCGCCCGACCAGCCGCATCAGCGCGCGGCTCACCGCCACCTTGTCCATCGCCGTGCGTTCGGCCACCTCGCGCGCCGACAGCGCGTCGAAGCGCGCCAGCACCGCCAGGATCCGCCATTCGGTGACGCTCAGGTCGAAGCGCCGTTCGTAGTCGCGCGCGATCGCCTGGCTGACCCGGTTCGACAGCAGCGACAGCCGGTATGGCAGGAAGCGTTCCAGCTCGATCGGGACGTGGTTCGCGCGCGTGCGGGACATGTTGCCGTGCGCCTTGCAAATAGTTGCATTTGAAACGATTATAGGCGCGATCGTCGCCCTTGGCGAAACCGATCCGGCCGCTGTCGGCGGCGGTCACTTCGTTCCCGAGCGCGCCCTTCGAGCGGGCGGTGGAGGTTCCCATGAGCGCACAACCCAACGTCGGCATGCAGCCGGTGCAATTCGACAACCCGATGGGCATCGACGGCTTCGAATTCGTCGAATTCGCCGCGCCCGACGCCCGCCTGCTGCACACGCTGTTTCCGAAGCTCGGCTTCGCCGCGGTGGCCAGGCACAAGACGCGCGCGGTCACCCTGTACCGGCAGGGCGACTGCAATTTCCTGGTCAACGAGGAGCCGAATTCGTTCGCCGCGGATTTCGCCGCGCGCCACGGCCCGAGCGCCTGCGGTTTCGCCATTCGCGTGAGCCGGCCCGCCGAGTGGGTGCGCGGCGAGGCGCTGAAGAAGGGCGCCGAGGCGATCGGCGCGCCGGAGGCGAGCAAGGCGGTGGCCGCGCCGGTGATCAAGGGCATCGGCGATTGCATGCTGTATCTGGTCGACCGCTACGGCGCCACCGGCAGCGTCTACGACGCCGACTACGAATGGTTGCCGGGGGCGGAGCGCCGGCCGAAAGGCTTCGGGCTGACCTTCATCGACCATCTCACCCACAATCTGTACTTCGGCAACATGGCGAAGTGGGCGGATTACTATGAACGCCTGTTCAACTTCCGCGAGATCCGCTACTTCGACATCAAGGGCGTCAAGACCGGCCTGGTGTCGAAGGCGATGACGGCGCCCGACGGCATGGTGCGCATTCCGCTCAACGAATCGCCCGATCCGAAGAGCCAGATCAACGAATATCTCGACGAGTACCGCGGCGAGGGCATCCAGCACATCGCCTGCTTCACCGAGAACATCTACGAAACCGTCGAGGCGATGCGCGCCGCCGGTGTGGCGTTCCTCGACACGCCGAACGCCTACTACGAGGTGATCGACGAGCGCATCCCGAATCACGGCGAAGACGTCGCGCGCATGCGCAAGAACAAGATCCTGATCGACGCCGATCCGGAGACGAAGAAGAAACTGCTGCTGCAGATCTTCACCCAGAACTGCATCGGCCCGATCTTCTTCGAGATCATCCAGCGCAAGGGCAACCCCGGCTTCGGCGAGGGCAACTTCCAGGCGCTGTTCGAGTCGATCGAGCGCGAGCAGATGCGGCGTGGGGTGTTGTGAGCTTGGCGGCATCTGACGAGGTGCGCATTGGCAGGTGTTTTTCCTTCTCCCATCGGGAGAAGGTGGCGCGAAGCGCCGGATGAGGGTCCCGGATGGCGAGTCGAGTGAATCCACCATTGCCAACGTCGACGAAGACTCGCGCACGCGCGTTGCGGCGTGAGGAAACCGATGCGGAAGCGAGGCTATGGTTCCACCTGCGGGCGGCACGTTTGAACGGCGCGAAGTTTCGTCGGCAGCATCCGGTCCCGCCTTATGTGATCGACTTCTACTGCGCGGCAGCGAGGTTGGGCATCGAACTGGATGGCTCGCAGCATTCGGAAGTAAAAGACGAAGCGCGGACGCGCGCCCTGCAGCGGCAGGGGATCGAGCTCCTGCGGTTTTGGGATGACGACGTGCTGCAAAGAACGACCAGCGTTCTCGAAGCGATCTTGGTCGCCGTGAAACGGCGGACCCTCACCCCAACCCCTCTCCCGACGGGAGAGGGGCCGGAACACGAAAGCCAATGAAACCGAGCCCATCTCGCTACCTCTCCGGCTTCGGCAACGAATTCGCCAGCGAGGCGATCGCCGGCACGCTGCCGGTCGGGCGCAATTCGCCGCAGCGCGTGGCGCACGGCCTGTACGCCGAGCAGCTTTCCGGCACCGCGTTCACCGCGCCGCGCCACGCCAATCGCCGCAGCTGGCTGTACCGCATCCGCCCGGCCGCGGTGCACGGCCCGTTCGCGCCGCTGCCGAGTGGAAAATTCCACAATGCGTTCGACGAGGTGCCCGCGCCGCCGAATCAGTTGCGCTGGGATCCGCTGCCGCTGCCGCAGGCGCCGACCGATTTCATCGACGGCCTGGTCACCTGGGCCGGCAACGGCAGCGCGGCGACGCAGAGCGGCATCGGCATCCATCTGTATGCCGCCAACCGCTCGATGCAGGGCCGCTACTTCTACGACGCCGACGGCGAGCTCCTGATCGTGCCGCAGCAGGGGCGCCTGACGATCGCCACCGAACTCGGCGTGCTCGCGGTGGAGCCGCAGGAGATCGCCGTGATCCCGCGCGGCGTGCGCTTCCGCGTCGAGCTCGCGGACGACACCGCGCGCGGCTATGTCGCGGAAAACTTCGGTGCGCTGCTCAAGCTGCCGGAGCTCGGCCCGATCGGCTCGAACGGGCTCGCCAACGCGCGCGACTTCCTCACGCCGGTGGCGGCCTACGAGGACGTCGAGGGCGATTTCGAGCTCGTCGCCAAGTTCCAGGGCCGGCTGTGGTCGGCGCGGATCGACCACTCGCCGCTCGACGTGGTCGGCTGGCACGGCAACTACGCGCCGTACAAGTACGATCTGCGCCGCTTCAACACGATCGGCTCGATTTCCTACGATCATCCCGATCCGTCGATCTTCACCGTGCTGACCTCGCCTTCGGACACGCCGGGCGTGGCCAACATGGATTTCGTCATCTTCCCGCCGCGCATCCTGGCGATGCAGGACACGTTCCGTCCGCCGTGGTTCCACCGCAACATCGCCAGCGAATTCATGGGCCTGGTGCACGGCGTCTACGACGCCAAGGCCGGCGGCTTCGTGCCGGGCGGCGCCTCGCTGCACAACTGCATGAGCGGGCACGGCCCGGACGCGGCGACGTTCGCGAAGGCCAGTGCCGCCGACACGCGCACGCCGGATTACCTCACCGACACGATGGCCTTCATGTTCGAGACGCGCCTGGTCATCCGGCCCACCCGGCAGGCATTGGAGGCGCCGCAGTTGCAGCGCGACTACCAGCAATGCTGGCAGGGGCTGCGCAAGCATTTCGCACCGTAACCGTGCCGCGCCGAAGACCGGAACTTGGAAACTCGATCTCCCTTCGCTGAGGAACCCACGCGATGAAACTGGCCAGCCTCAAAGCCGGCGGGCGCGATGGCACGCTGATCGTGGTCGATCGTCTTCTGCAACGCGGCGTGCGCGTGAGCGACATCGCGCCGACGCTGCAGGCGGCGCTGGACGACTGGAGCCATCTCGCGCCGCGGCTGAACCGCGTCGCCGAGCTGCTCGAGGCGAGCCGCGCCGAGACGATCAACGGCGAGGAGGTGTTCGCGCTCGACTTCGCCGCGCTGGCGGCGCCGCTGCCGCGCGCCTACGAATTCGTCGACGGCAGCGCCTATCTGCCGCACGTCGAACGGGTGCGTCGCGCGCGCGGCGCCGAGGTGCCGAAGAGTTTCTACACCGATCCATTGATGTACCAGGCGACCAGCGCCGGCTTCTACGGTCCGCGCGATCCGGTGCTGGTGGCGAGCGAGGACTTCGGCATCGACCTCGAAGCCGAGGTGGTGGTCGTCACCGACGACGTGCCGATGGGCGTGACGCCGGCGCAGGCGGCCGCGCACATCCAGCTCATCGGCCTGGTCAACGACGTCTCCCTGCGCAATCTGATCCCGGACGAGCTCGCCAAGGGCTTCGGCTTCCTGCAATCGAAGCCGCGCTCGGCGCTGTCGCCGGTGTTCGCCACCCCCGACGAGCTCGGCGCGGCCTGGCGCGACGGCAAGGTCCACCTGCCGCTCGTCAGCCACATCAATGGCCAATGGTTCGGCGCGCCGGAGGCCGGCGAGGACATGCAATTCGGCTTCGCCGAACTCATCGCGCACGCGGCCAGGACCCGGCCGCTCGCCGCCGGCACCCTGGTCGGTTCCGGCACGGTCGCCAACCAGGACGAGCGGCGCGGCGCCTCGTGCCTGGCCGAACGGCGCATGCTCGAGATCATCGCCCACGGCAAGCCGGTCACGCCGTTCCTGAAATTCGGCGATCGCGTGCGCATCGAGATGCTCGATCGCGACGGGCGGAGCGTGTTCGGCGCGATCGAGCAGGAAGTGCGTCGCGCCGAGTCCACGCCGTCGCGCTTTTGATTTTTACCCGCGACTCCGGCTAGGCTCAGCATCGCGACGGACAAGGGGAAGCCGATCATGGCTAGCGACGGCATCAAGCTCTACGGCTACTGGCGTTCCAGCGCCTCGTACCGCGTGCGCATCGCGCTCAATCTGAAAGGGCTGAGCTACGACCAGGTCCCGGTGAACCTGACCCGCGACGGCGGGCAGCAGCACGCGGCCGAGTTCCGCGAGCTCAACCCGCAGGGCCTGACGCCGGTGCTGGTCGACGGCGAGCGCGTGATCCGCCAGTCGATGGCGATCATCGAATACCTGGACGAGACCTACGACGGCGAACACACCCTGATGCCGGTGAACACGCGCGAGCGCGCGCGGGTGCGTGCGCTCGCCCAGCTCATCGCCTGCGACATCCATCCGCTCAACAACCTGCGCGTGCTGCAGTATCTGGAACGCGAGTTCAACACGCCGCAGGTCGAGCGCGACCGCTGGGTGCAGCATTGGATCCGTGAAGGTTTCCAGGCGCTGGAAACCCTGCTGGCGACGAATCCCTCGACCGGTCTGTTCTGCGAGGGCGACGAGCCGACGCTCGCCGACATCTGCCTGGTGCCGCAGGTCTACAACGCGCAGCGCTATGCGGTGGACCTCGGGCCGTATCCGCTGATCCGCCGGATCAACGCCGAGTGCCTCAAGCTCGCGGCGTTCGATCGCGCGCGCCCGGAGAATCAGCCGGACGCGCCGAAGGCCTGAGCGCGCCGCGCCGTCACCGCGACGGCAGGAAACGCACGGTCACGCGCTGACCGACGCGCAGCTCGTCGCTTTCCAGTTGCAGGATGCACTCGATGTCGCGGGCGTCGCGGTCGAGCGGCGTTTCCTCGTCGAGTTTGCTCGGTCCGAACACCTCGCCCAGGCGCACCACCCGCGCCGGATATGCCTTGCCGCCGTCGCCGCGGGTGAACACCTCGGCGCGCGAACCGGGCGCCACGCGATCGACGAAGGCTTCGTTGAGTTCGGCGCGCACGATGCGCGGCGCGTCCGGCAGCAGGGTGACGAGCGCCGCGCCGCTCTGCGCCGACACGCTCGCGCCGGGCTGGGCGCCGCGCGCGACGATGCGGCCCGCCACCGGTGCGCGCAGACGGCGCAGCTCGATCTCGTGACGCGCCTGCTTGAGCTTTTCCCCGGCGGCCGCGACCGCGGCCTCCGCCTCGGCGATGCCGGCGGCGAGTTCGGCACGCGCGGCGTCGGCATCCTCGGCCGACTGGCCGCTGGCGGCGCCGGCCGCCGCCGCCTGCGCCGCGCGCTCGGCGCGACGCGCCACGCCGGCGAGCCGGCCGTGCAGCGCCGCGGCCCGCGCCCGCGCCTGATCGAGTTCGGCCTCTGCGACGCCGGCCGCGAGCTCCGCCTCGCGCGTGTCCAAGGTCACCAGCACGGCGTTCGCCTGGACATGATCGCCGGGCTTGACCCGCACTTCGGCGACGATGCCGTCGCGCGGCGCGGCCAGATGCACCAGGCCGCCTTCCACATCCACGCTGCCGCGGGCGATGGCGACATAGCGCGACGGTGCCGCCGCTGCGGTATCCGCCGGCGGACGCGAACAGCCGGCGAGCAGCGCCAGTGCGCCGAGCAACGGCAAGGCGGCGAGGGGACGATTCATGGCGTGCGGGTTTCCTCGAGGTCGTTGGCGCGGGCCGTCGCCACGCGGTCGGAGAGGATACGGCCATCCTGCAGCGAGATCACGCGGTCGGCGCCGCGGACCAGGCGCTGGTCGTGGCTGACGCAGACCACCGTGGCCTTGAACACGCGTGCGATGCGGTGCAGCGAGTCGATCACGATCCGGCCGTTGGCGGTGTCGAGCGCGCTGGTCGGCTCGTCGGCGAACAGCAGTTGCGGCTTCTTCGCCAGCGCGCGCGCGATCGCCACGCGCTGCTTCTCGCCGCCGGACATCTCGAGCGGACGCAGGTGCACGCGCGCGCCGAGGCCCACTTCCTCGAGCGCCGACAGCGCGCGGTTCTGCGCGGTCTTGCGGTCGAGGCCGAGGTAGTCGAGCGGCAGCATCACCTGCTCGAGCGCCGACAGCGCCGGAAACAGATTGAAGCCCTGGAACACGAAGCCGGTGTGGTGCAGACGAAAGCGCTCGAGTTCGGTGCGCGACAGCCGCCACAGCTCCTCGCCGAGCGCGACCACGCGGCCGGCGTCGGGTCGGAGCAGGCCGGACAGGATGGCGAGCAGAGTGCTCTTGCCCGAGCCCGACGGTCCGAGCACGAGGGTGAGTTCGCGTTCGCGGAGCGTCAGCGAAAGATCCTCCAGCACCGGCGTGCGGATGCGGCCGCTGACGTAGGCCTTGCAGATGCCCTCGGCACGGAGCGCCACACCGTCGTTGCCGTTCATCGCAGCAGATTCGCCGGTTCGAGATGGCTGAGCGAACGCACCGCGAGCACGCCGGAGACGAGCGCGATCGCCATCACCAGCGTCATGCAGGCAGTGCCGGCGCCGAGATCGAACGCCACCGGCACGTGCTGGCGGGCGGCGAGCAGCATCAGCAGGAGGCTCACGCCGCCGCCGAGGATGACGCCGACGCCGCCGACCCACAGCGCCTGTTCGAGCACCACCTTGCGCAGCGCGGTGGCGCCGGCGCCGAGCGCGTTCAGCATGGCGTACTCGCGCACGTGGCTGGCGACCGCGGCGACCAGCGTCTGGCTCGTGATCACCGTGCCGACCAGGAACACGACGAAGGTGAAGAACACGAAACCGAGTCCGGCGCCGGTCTCGAACATCCAGTACAGCGCCGCCGCGCGCGCGAACGATGCCCGGGTCCAGAGCGTGAAGCCGCCGCCCGGCCAGGCGCGCTGGATGCGCTCGCGCACGCGCTCGGCATCGGCGCCGGGGCGCAGCTTGGCGACGTAGTAGGCCACCTTGCCGGGATCGGGCGCGTCCTGGTTGAGGGTGCGGGCGGTGGCGAGCGAGGCAACGATGTTCACACCGCCGAGCGCGCGCAGGCCCGGCGCCGCGGCGACGATGGTCACGCGCCGGCCGTTGAGCGTGGCCTGGCCGCCGACCTCGAGGCCGAGCTTCGGCAAATCCGCCTGATCGACGATCACGCCGCCCGGCTCGTACAGCTTCGCCCGCAACGCCGGTCCGAGCGCGTGCGCGAACATCAGCCCGTCCGGCGCCGGATCGATGCCGGAGATGAACACCGATACGTTGCCGCGCTCGGCTGGTCCACGCCAGTCGCCGTCGATCCACTGGAACGGCTCCACGCGCAGCACGTCGGCGTCCAGCGCCAGCGCGATTTCGGTGTCCTTCGGCACCGGCCGGCCGTGCTCGATGCTCTGCGTGCCGGGATGCCCGGCCCACAGGTCCGCCGCCGAGGTGTTGATGTAGACGCTGGCGCCGGCGAAGATGCCGAGCATCAGCGCGGCTTGCAGCAGGAGCAGCAGGCCGGAGAAGGCGACTGCGAGCATCGCCGGCAGGAACTTGCGCCACTCGTAGATCAGCGTCTTGCGGGCGAGTGCGACCATCAGCGCACCGCCGTCGTCGGCGTCGGCATCTGGCCGCCGAGGGACTTGTACAAGGCGATGAAGGCGAGCGCGGCGTCGCGCACGGCGAGGGTGTGCTCGATGCGCGCCTGCGCGGCGGCGAGCTCCGCGGCGGCGAGCTCGAGCTCGTCGCCGAGACCGCTGGCGCGCAGCGCCTGTGCGGCCGCCACGGTGCGCGCGCTGGCCGCGAGCGCGGTCGCCGTGGCGGCCACGCGCCGCTGCTGACGCGCGAGCTGGGCGAGCGCGGATTCGGTCTCCGCCACGCCTTCGAGCACGGCCTGCCGATAGCCGAGCACCGCCGCGGCGAGCGCGGCCTCGCGCGCATCGACCAGGTCGCGGCGCGCGCCCCAGTCGACGATCGGCATTTCGACCAGTGGGCCGAGAATCGGGATCGCCTTGTTCGGTTCCTCGATGTCGCCGGTCACGCGCGTGGCGGAAGTGAGCGAGCCGCCGAGCGCGAGTTTCGGATAGAGGTCCGCGCGGGCGATGCCGAGCTCGCCCGCGGCGCGCAGCACCAGGCTTTCGGCGCGGCGGATCTCCGGGCGCGTGCGCAAGAGATCCGCCGGCACCGCCGCGAGCGGCGCGGCGGGCGCCTCGGGCTGCGGCGCCGGCGCGGCGAGCGCGGCATCCGGCGCGACCTCGGCGAGCAGCACGGCGAGCGCGTTCTCCGCCGCGGC
Organism: Rhodanobacteraceae bacterium; assembly: GCA_021325475.1. Classification (GTDB taxonomy): domain Bacteria; phylum Pseudomonadota; class Gammaproteobacteria; order Xanthomonadales; family Rhodanobacteraceae; genus Rudaea. The sequence continues at coordinate 19,235 of JAJPHA010000091.1, forward strand.
GGCCGCCGCCGGCGCTTCGCCGGCCTCGGCTTCGGCGGCGGCGAGCTCGCTTTGCGCGCGCGCGGCGTCGACCGCGGCGGCGAGCTTGAGGCGTTCCTGCGTGGCGATCAATTCGGCACGCCGCCGGCGCAGCGCGACGATCTCGTCGAGCGCCGCCGCGCGTGCCTGCGCGGCGCGCAGCTCGACGTAGGCGCGTGCCACCTCGGCGACGACGCTCACCCGCGCCGCGGCGAGCTCGGCCTCGGCCGCGGCGCGATCGCCGGCGGCGGCCCGCGTCGTGCTCTCGCCACGCCCGAAGAAACCCGATTCCCACACCGCGTCGAAGCCGATCTCGTAGAAGCCGGTGGTGCCGGCCGGATCGGTGATCGAGCGCGTGCTGAATCCGATCTGCGGCAGGAACTCGGTGCCGGCGCGGTGTTCCAGCGCGCGCGCGGCGCGCAGCCGTTCGCGCGCCTGGGCGATGGTCAGGTTCTGTTGCAGGGCGCGCTCCATCAGCGCATCGAGTTCGGCGCTGGCGAAGGCGCGCCACCAGTGGTCGAGATCCGGCGCGGGCGCCACGCCGCCGGGCGGCGCGCCGCGCCAGGCCGGCGGCAGGTCCTGGTGGAGGTCCGGCACGCGGGTGTCGATCGCGCAGCCGGGCAGGAGCAGCGCGAGCGCGCCGGCGCCGAGCAACGCGCGCGCACGCCGGCCCGGGCCGTCGGCGCGAGCCGCCGCGCGGAGAGCGAGGACCTTGCGCACGCCGCTAGAACGTCGCGGCGTCGTAGTCATGTACCGGCGAGTCGCCGCCGCCTTCGGCGAGGCGGATCTTGAGCGCGAGGCCGTCGCGCGAGTCGGCCTTCGACAGGGCTTCCTCGAGGTCGATCTTGCCTTCCTTGTACAGGCCGTACAGCGACTGGTCGAAGGTCTGCATGCCTTCCTGCAGGCTGCGCTCCATCGCCTCCTTGATCTCGTGCACCTGGCCGCGGCGCAGCAGATCGCGGATGTGCGGGGTGTTGATCAGCACCTCCACCGCCGGCAGCCGGCGGCCGTCCTTGCCGATCACCAGACGCTGGCTGATCACCGCCTTCAGGTTCAGCGCCAGGTTCATCAGGATGTTCTTGTGTGCCGATTCCGGGAAGAAGTTGAGGATGCGCTCGATCGTCTGGTCGGCGTTGTTCGAGTGCAGCGTGGCGAGACAGATGTGGCCGGTCTCGGAGAACGAGATCGCCGCTTCCATGGTCTCGGTGTCGCGGATCTCGCCGATCATGATCACGTCCGGCGCCTCGCGCATGGCGTTCTTCAGCGCATGGTGGTAGCTGTGCGTGTCGAGCCCGACCTCGCGCTGGTTGACCACCGATTTCTTGTGCCGGTGCAGGTACTCGATCGGATCCTCGACCGTCAGGATATGCCCGGAGGTGTTGGTGTTGCGGTGGTCGATCATCGCCGCGAGCGTGGTCGACTTGCCCGAGCCGGTGGCGCCGACCACCAGGATCAGGCCGCGCGGCTCCATGATCAGGTCCTTGAACAACGGCGGCAGACGCAGTTGTTCGATGGTCGGGATCTCGCTCTTGATCGCGCGGATCACCATGCCGACCTCGCCGCGCTGCTTGAACACGTTGATGCGGAAACGGCCGGCGTCCTTGACCGCGATGGCGAGATTCAATTCCAGCTCGCGCTCGAACTGCGGCACCTGGCCCTCGTCCATCAGCGAATAGGCGATCTTCTTGACCATGCCGCCCGGCAGACCGGTGTTGCCGAGCGGGTAGAGCTTGCCTTCGACCTTGATGTTGACCGGGGCGCCGGTGGTCAGGAACATGTCCGACGCGCCCTTTTCGGTCATGAGCTTGAGGAAGTACCCGATGTCCATGACATGCCTCTCGGTGGTGGGCGCCGCCAGCGCGCGGCGCGGCTTTCGGCAACCGGATCGAGGCGGCGGCCGGCATTGCCTTGCACTGGCGCCTTTCTCACAATAGCCACACCCGGTTCCCGCCCCTGTTCGTGGCCTGGATGTTATGACACCAAATCGGCGAAAAATCCATGGCGCATTGGTCATTCTGACCTTGGCGCTGATCGGCTGCGGGCCGACCAAGCCGCCGAACCTCGGTCTGGCCGAGGCCGAGCGGGCGCTCGCCGCGGCGCGCGAGGCGGGCGCTTCAACCTATGCGCCGATGGAGCTGCGCAACGCCGAGGACCGGCTGAGCCGGGCGCGCGCTCAGGCCGAGCAGCGCGACTACACCGCGGCGCAGTACTTGGCGCAGGAGACCGAAGTGGACAGCGAACTCGCCGCGCTCAAGGCGCGGCTCGGCAAGACCCGCGAGAAGATCGAGGTGCGCACCCGCGAAAACGCCCAGTTGCGCGAGGAACTCGGCGCCGGCAACCCGCCACCGGCGGGAGATCGCCCATGACGCCGACCTGGCGGACGGCGCTCGGCGCGCTCGTATTGGGCGTGGCGGCTTCGGCGTGGGCGGCGAAGCACGATCTCGACTACGAACGCCTGCGCGCGAGCCTCGACGAGCTCGCCGCGGATCCGGTGCTCGGCGCGCTCGCGCCGGCCGAACGCGCGCTGGCCGAGCAGGCGGTGCAGGCGCTGCGCGACGACGGCGCCGGCGGCAAAGCCGGGCGCGCCCATCGCTTGTATCTCGCCGAACGCCGCGTCGATATCGCCTATGCCGCCGCCCAGGCCGCCGCGGCCGCGCGGCAACTCGACGAGCTCGATCGCGAACACGACCGCATCCTGCTGGAAGCGAGCCGGCGCGAGGCGGAACGGGCGCGGCTGGAGGCCGAGAGGCAGCGCATCCAGAGCCTGCTCCAGGCCGAGGAGGCCGAGCGCCTGCGCGCGCAGGGCGAGCAGAGCGCGCAGGAGGCGGAAGCCGCGAAGGCACGCGCCGAACAGGCGCAACGTCTCGCCGAGGCGCAGGCGAAGGAGGCCGAGCTCGCGCGCAAGGAGGCGCAGCTCGCCGAGGCCGCCGCCGCGGATCTGCGGCGGCATCTGGAGAATCTGCGAGCCACCCGCGGCGCCCAGGGCATGCAGATGACGATCGGCGACTTCGCCTTCGCGCCCGGCCGCGCCGATCTCAAGCCCGAGGCCAAGGCCAGCCTCGGCAAGCTGGTCGCCTTCGTCAACCAGGATCCGTCCAAGCCGATCCGCATCGAGGGCCACACCGACAGCCGCGGCAGCGCCAACGCCAATCTGCTGCTGTCGCAGCGGCGCGCGGACGCGGTGCGCGACGCGCTCATCGCCGCCGGGGTCGCGGCCAGCCGCATCACCAGCGTCGGGCTCGGCGAGAGTCAACCGGTGGCCGGCAACGACACCGAGGAGGGCCGCGCCAGGAACCGGCGTGTGGATGTGATCCTGGAAGAGCGCCCGCGCTGATTCGGCGCCCGCGCCGGGCGAAAAATTCTCGGCCGGACAATCGTTTGCGCGAGCAGGAAATTCCGGTTGCAGGGCGCGCCGCAAAGGAGTAGGGTCGAACCGTCGCGGGTCGGCCGTAGCGCCCGCGACCCCGGCATAGCGATTCCATGATCCCACTGACCGCACCCTGCACCAGCGTCCCGCCGATTGCGGCGAGCGGCGTGCAGGCGAGCGCGGCACGGCTGCCGGGTCGTCCCACCAATCCCGATCCAGGTTCGCGAGGCGTCGCCGTCGGCGCGCCGTCGCGCCGGTTCATTGTCGATGCGAGAGGAGGTCGGCTGATGTTCGAGAACCAGCAGCAAGAAGTCGAAGTGCTGATGAAGCGCGATTCGGAATTCCGCAGCCTTTATCAGCGCCACAAGGAGCTCGACAGCAAGGTACGCGATGCGGAATTGGGCGTGCTGCCGATGGACGACACCACCCTCCACAAATTGAAAAAGGAAAAGCTCTGGACCAAGGACAAGCTGACGCATCTTTGGGAGCGCTATCGCGCCAGCGCCCCGCACTGAGTCGATCCGCGCCGGCGCCGGCCGTCCGGGCCGCGCCGGCATCCCCTCGCAACGCACCGCGTTGCGGTATCATTTCCTTCCGATCGCGCCCGGCGCGCCCGCGCCAGGGCGCGCGATCGTTCCGTCGCCCCGCACCGCGGGTCTGCGCCCGCGCCCGAGGAGTTTGCATGGCCATCCACCACAGCGTGCTCGAGCTGATCGGCGAGACGCCGATCGTCAAGGCCCAGCGTCTGGATTGTGGAAAATGCGAACTTTTCTTCAAATTGGAAAATGCCAATCCGGGCGGCTCGATCAAGGACCGCATCGGCCTGTCGATGATCGAATCGGCCGAGCGCGCCGGCCGGATCAAGCCGGGCGACACGCTGGTGGAGGGCACCGCCGGCAACACCGGCATCGGCCTCGCGCTGGTCGCGCAGCAGAAGGGCTATCGCCTGATCCTGGTGGTGCCGGACAAGATGAGCCGCGAGAAGATCTTCAATCTCAAGGCGATGGGCGCGGAAGTGATCCTGACGCGCTCGGACGTCGCCAAGGGCCACCCGCAGTACTACCAGGATCTCGCCGAACGCATCGCGCGCGAGACGCCGGGCGCGTACTTCATCAACCAGTTCGGCAATCCCGACAACCCGCGCGCGCACGAGGAATCCACCGGTCCGGAGATCTGGCGGCAGATGGACGGCCGGCTCGACGCCATCGTCTTCGGCTGCGGCTCCTCCGGCACGATGACCGGCCTGTCGCGCTATTTCGCCAAAGCCGCGCCGAATGTCGAACTCGTGCTCGCCGATCCGGTCGGCAGCATCCTCGCCCAGTACATCAACGAGGGCGTGCTCTCGACCAAGTCGGCGAGCTGGATGGTGGAGGGCATCGGCGAGGACTTCCTGCCGTCGATCTCGGATTTCTCGCGGGTGAAGAAGGCGTATTCGATCAGCGATCGCGAGAGCTTCCTCGCCGGCCGCGACCTGCTGCGCAAGGAAGGCATCCTCGGCGGGTCCTCGACCGGCACGCTGCTCGCCGCCGCGCTGCGCTACTGCCGCGAGCAGACCGAACCGAAGCGCGTGCTGACGTTCGTCTGCGACACCGGCAACAAGTACCTGTCGAAGATGTACAACGACTACTGGATGCTCGACAACGGCTTCCTCGAGCGCGAGCGTTTCGGCGACCTGCGCGATCTGATCCTGCGCCCGTACGCGCAGCACGACACCATCGTCGTCGGCCCCGGCGAACCGCTGACCACCGCCTACCAGCGCATGAAGCTGTACGACGTCTCGCAGTTGCCGGTGATGGACGGCGACCGCATCGTCGGCATCGTCGACGAATCCGACGTGCTGCTGCACGTCTACGGCAACGAGTCGCGCTTCCGCGATCCGGTCTCGACCGCGATGGTCAGCCGCCTGCAGGTGCTCGACGTCAAGGCGCCGATCGAGGCGCTGCTGCCGGTGTTCGACGCCGGCCACGTCGCCATCGTGATGGAGGGCGAGAAATTCCTCGGCCTGATCACGCGCATCGATCTGCTCAATTATTTACGGCGGCGCGTACAATAGCGGCATGCCGGAGCGTCCCGTCATGCATTCGCAACTGAAGATCGTCTACTGGAAGGGCGAGCGCTTCTGGCTGGGCAAGTTCGTCGACCATCCCGAAATCATGTCGCAAGGCGAGACGATCGCGGAGCTGGAAGAAAATCTGCGCGACGCCTATCGCGAAATGCTACTGGAAGACGTGCCGCCGGAATTCCGGGTGAAGGACATCGCCCTGTGAAGCGGGAGGACCTGGTCCGCCGGCTTCTGGCGGCCGGTTGCGTGTTGTTGCGTCACGGAGGTCGACACGACATTTGGGTCAACCCGCGCACCGGGCAGAAGCAGCCGCTGCCGCGCCATCGCGAGATCGACGAGGCGCTTGCCACGCACATCCTGAAATACCTCGGAGTCAAATGAAGAACACGCCATCCCACGGCCTCGGCACCCGCGCCATCCATGCCGGCCAGAGCCCCGATCCCGCCACCGGCGCGATCATGACGCCGATCTATGCCACTTCGACGTACGTGCAGGCCAGCCCCGGCGTGCACAAGGGCTACGAATACAGCCGCACGCAGAATCCCACGCGCCTGGCCTACGAGCGCTGCGTGGCCGATCTGGAAGGCGGTCGCGCCGGGTTCGCCTTCGCCTCCGGCATGGCCGCGGCGGCGACGGTGCTGGATCTGCTCGATTCCGGCAGTCACGTCATCGCCATGGACGATCTCTACGGCGGCTCGTACCGGCTGTTCGAGCGCGTGCGTCGGCGCAGCGCGGGGCTGGACTTCACCTTCATCGATCTCAACGACGCGGCGGCGCTCAAGGCGGCGCGGAAACCCAACACGCGCATGATCTGGGCCGAGACGCCAACCAACCCGATGCTGAAGGTGGTGGATCTGGCCAAGCTGGGCGCATTCGCCCGCAGGCACGGCCTGCTGCTGGTGGTCGACAACACGTTTTGTTCGCCGATCTTGCAGCGCCCGCTCGAGCACGGCGCGCACCTGGTGCTGCATTCGGCGACGAAATACTTGAACGGCCATTCCGACATGGTCGGCGGCGTGGTCGTCGCGGGCGACGACAGCGAGCTCGTGGAAAAAATGTACTTTTTGCAAAATTCCGTCGGCGCGGTGGCCGGACCGTTCGACGCCTTCCTCGCCATGCGCGGCCTGAAGACGCTGCACTTGCGCATGCGCGCGCATTGCGCCAACGCGAGCGAACTCGCAGCCTGGCTGGAAAAGCACCCGGCGGTCGAGCGCGTGATCTATCCGGGCCTGAAGTCGCACCCGCAGCACGCGCTCGCCAAGCGCCAGATGGACGGTCCCGGCGGCATCATCTCGGTCGTGGTCAAGGGCGGTCTGCGCAAGGCGCGCCGCGTGCTCGAGCGCTGTCGTCTGTTCGCGCTGGCCGAATCGCTCGGCGGCGTGGAGAGCCTGATCGAGCATCCGGCGATTATGACCCACGCCTCGGTGCCGCCGGCCAACCGCAAGCGCTTAGGCATCAGCGACGGGCTGATCCGCCTGTCGGTCGGCGTCGAGGACTTGGACGACCTGCGCGCCGAGCTCGCCGCGGCGCTCAGCTGATCAGCGCGGCGTGGGCGTGCCCCGCCACAGCTCGCGCCAGGCGCGCCGCACGTAGCCGCGTTCGTAGAAGCGCGGTTCCACCCAGCTGCGGAATTCGCGCGCCGGCACGCGCCGCGTGGCGCGGATGAGGCGGCGTTTGCGCCACATGGCCGGGATGCCCTTGCAGGCGTCGCGGTACAGCCGCCACAGCACGCGCGCGCGGCCGCGGCGCAGATGGCGCAGGCAGATGCCGCCGTGCAGCAGCACGAACCAGGGCAGCGAACGCAGCAACCAGAGCGCCGGCGCGTTCTTGACCAGCCACCAGAGCGAATTGCGGATGCCGTGGTAGAGCACGAAATCGTTGGCCGGACCGCCGGAGGACAGCGAGCCTTCGTGCGCGACGACCGCGTCCGCGGCGTAGGCCGCGCGGTAGCCGAGCCAGCGCGCGCGCACGACGAGATCGGTGTCCTCGGCGTAGCAGAAGAAGCGCTCGTCGAACCACTCGCCGTGCATGGCGCGCAGGTCCTCGAGCAGGCGTCGCGTCAGCAACGCGCAGCCACCGCTCGGGCCGAGCAGCACCTCGTCCTCGCGCTTGCGGTTGGAGGCGAGGGTCGAGCGGTACAGGGTGATGCCGAGACTGTCCACTTCTCCACTTTTTGCATCGAGCAGGCGCGCGGCGACCATGTCGGTGCGCGATGCGGGATCGAGCCGGGCTTGCATGGCGGCAACGAAACCCGGGGTTGGCAGCGTGTCGCTGTTCAGCAGCAGGAGTTGATCGACCCGCCCATCCGCGAGCGCCAGCTCCAGCAACCGGTTCATGCCGGCGGCGAAGCCGAGATTGATCGGGCTCGCCTCGAACTGGATGCGTGCGGGATGCGCCGCGGCCAGCGCCGTGAGCGCAGCGACGTCGTCCTCGCCCGAGCCGTTGTCGAGCAGCAGCACAAGCGCGTCGGTCGATGCGTCGGCCAGCACCGCCTCGACGCAGCGCCGGGTGACCGCCGCGGTGCGATGGTTGAGGACGAGCACGGCGAGCATCGCGGACGGCGCGTCGTTACAGCGGCAGGGCGTCGGCGTAGCCTGGCTGCGGCGTGAAGTCGTTGCAGTCCAGGCGCAGGTTCGGGTTGTAGTGCGGGTCGCCGCGTTCGAGGATGACGCGATGCCGCTCGCGCATGTAGGCCACCTCGCGCGCGAAGCGCGCCTGCTTCTCGGGATTGTCTTCGTAGCCGCGGCTGCGGGACTCGTGGTGATACAGCGCCGCGAACGGCGTGTAGATGACCTCGAAACCCGCCTCCACCGCGCGCAGGCAATAGTCGATGTCGTTGAACGCCACGGCGAGTTCGCGCTCGTTCAGGCCGCCGAGCTGCTCGAACACCTCGCGCCGCGTCATCGCGCAGGCGAACGTCACCGCGCTCAGCCGTTGCGGCAGCTGCGCGCGGGCGAAGTAGCCGGGATGATCGCCCGGATGGAACAGGTGCGCGTGGCCGGCCACGCCGCCGATGCCGACGATCACGCCGGCGTGCTGGATCGTGCCGTCGCCGTACAGCAGCTTGGCGCCGACCACGCCGATCTCCGGTCGTTGCGAATGTTCGAGCAGCGCGCGCAACCATTCGGCGCTGATCACTTCGGTGTCGTTGTTGAGGAACAGCAGATGTTCGCCGCGCGCCTTGCGGGCGCCGAAGTTGTTGACCGCGGAAAAATTGAACGGCGCATCGTAGCGTTCGAAGCGCACCCGCGCGTCGCGGCGCACGAGTTCCGCGAGCAGCCGCTGCGTCGCCGGCTCGCGGCTGCCGTTGTCGATGCCGAGTATCTCGAAGTGCGGATAGTCGCTGCGCTCCAGGATCGAGCCGACGCAGGCGGCGAGCAGTTCCGGCTTGTCGCGGAACGGAATCAAAATGCTGACCAGCGGCTGGCCGCGGATCGCGCGGCGCACGCGATAGGTCGTGGGATAGGGGCCGCGTTCGGCCACGGCGTCGATGCCGCGGCGCGCCAAGGATTCGCCGAGCGCGCGCAGACCCGCGTCCCAGGCATGCGGCTTGGCAGCGCTGATCGTCGCGGTGGACGATTCCGTCTGGCGCCAGTGGTACAGCACCTTCGGGATGTGCGCCACGCGCTCGGTCTGCTCGATCGCGCGCAGCAGCAGATCGTAATCCTGTGCGCCGTCGAAGCCCGGACGGAAGCCGCCGATGCGTTCGAGCAGGGCGCGGCGCAGCACCGTGAAGTGACAGATGTAGTTGACCGAGAAGAAATACTCGAGATTGAAATCCGGCTTGAAATGCGGTTCGCGGTGCCGGCCGTCGGCATCGAGTTTGTCCTCGTCCGAATACAGCACATCCGGATCGTCGGTGGCGATGCGCAGCGCCATCTCCAGCAGCGCGTCGCGGCTCAGTTCGTCGTCGTGATCGAGCAGGCCGACGAACTCGCCGGTGGCCAGTTCCAGCGCCGCGTTGGAGGCGCCGGCGATGCCGCGATTCTGCGGCAGGCGGCGCAGCTTGATCCGCGCATCGCCCCACCGTTCGATCTCGTCGAGCGCCGCGCGTGTGTCCGCGCGGGTGGAGGCGTCATCGGCGATGCACAATTCCCAGTGCGGATAGAACTGCCGGCGCACCGAATCGACCGCTTCCATCAACCAACGCCGCTCGACGTTGTAGACCGGCATCACGATCGAAATCGTCGGCGGTCGCGGCAGCGTCGCGACGAGCGTGGCGGCACGGCGTTCGTCCATGCGTTGCCGGCGCTCGCGTTCCTCGTGCGTGCGCGCGCGTTCGGCCTCGAGGTCGCGACTTTGCCGATACAGGCGATACGAGAGGGTGTGGCGGGTGAGCCAGGGCGCGTGCTCGTGCAACCACAGGATCAGCGCGCGTTTGCGCGCGGCATTCACGCCCGGCGCGGCGTAATACCACCGATGCAGGCGTTGTTCGGCGGCGAAGCGCGGACGCCAGCGCAGCCAGCGACCGATGCCGCGCAGCGGCGCGGTGAGTCGCCACGACCACGAAGCGCGCAATGCGCGGACGCTGTCCTCCAGCGCCGCGGCGTGGCGGCGGGACTCGGCCACTTCGCCGCCGAGGCGCGTGTTTTCCTGCGCGAGGCGTTCCTGTTCGGCGGCGAGCGCGGCCCGCTCGCGTTCGCCCGCCTGCATGCGGGCCGTGAGCGTGACGTTGTCGGCGAGCGCACGCTCGGCGCGATCGCGTTGCGACTCGGCTTCGGCGCGCTGGGCGTTCACCTCCGCCTGGAGCCGCGCCGCTTCCTCGCGGCGTGTGGCCACCTCTGCCTGAAGCCGCGCCGCTTCCTCGCGGCGTGTGGCCACCTCTGCCTGAAGCCGCGCCACCTCTTCGCGGCGTGCGGCCAGTTCCGCCAACCAGACGGCGCGCTCCTCGTCCTGCCGTGCGAGCCGCGCCTCGATCGCGGCCAACCGCTCGCGCGTATCGGCGGCGGCCTCTGCGCGACCATGCTCCCGATGGAAAGCGAACGCCGCCTCGAATTCCGCCAACAGCGCGTCCGGCGCGGGCGCCTGCGGGTAGTCGTGCACCGGCACGGCCGAGCGGGCATCGCATTGCGTGCGCAGCCACGAGTACAGCCTCTCCTGGTCGGGCGAGAGCGTCACGTGCGCGCGCGGCGCGCTGCGGCGCAAGTCGTGGCTGAGGAAGGCGTCCAATGCTTGCGGCTCCGGTGGTTGCAAGCCCTCGATGCCGAGGGCTTGCAGCCCGCGCAGCAAGCGCCGGCTCTGGGCGTGCGGATCGGCCAGCAGCGCGGCGTAATCGACGAACAAGGCCGACGCGCCGTCGAGATCGGCGAGCAGGGTGCGCAGGTATTTTTCCCAGAGCGCCACCACGAATGGCGAGGTGAACACGCCGCGCGGCCCGGCGCCCATCGACGCGGCGATCTCGCGCGGATCGCGCACCACGACCACGCAGGCCGCCGCGACGCGGGCGCGCCACGGCGACAGCAGCAGACACAACCGCGGATCCTTCGCCACCCAGGGTTTGCCGGCGGCCTGGAGTCGGTCGATCAGCGCTTGCAAAGCCGCACCGGCCGGCTCGAGTGTTTCCGTCTCCAGTTGCCGCGGATCGAATCCGGCGAGGCGGTCCCAACGGTGGCCGACCGCTTCGAGCATGCGATCGTGGATCGCATTGAGTTCGGCGCGCTCCCAGTATCCGGTCGGATTGTCGGTCGGATGCGCGGGCAGCAGCTCGTCGGCGGTGCCGATGTCGGCGCCCATCAGGCCGATGACGCGCGCCACCGCCGACGTGCCGGAGCGGTGCATGCCGAGCACGAGAATGGCGTTCGCATCACGGGTTCGCGTGCGCTCTGGCGAGTTTGTGGACTGCCGCGCAGCGGCCGTGGCTGGGGCGCGTTCGATCGACATTTGTCAGGGCCGTTCGGTATTTTTCACCAGGACCGCTATAAAACTCGGATGATACCGGATGCGATACCCGGTCGGCGCTGTGCGGCCCGCGCGCACCCTTCCGCGTCGACGATGACGGTGCGGTGGACAGCATTCGGCCGGCGCCGGATCATAGCCAGGCGACACACAGAGAGCAGCAGGAATGTCCGTCGCGACTCCACCGCAAGAACCTGATTTCGGACTGCCGGCCGAGTTCGATCCCGCGTGCTATCAGGCGCGATACGGAGACGCGCGCGGCCTGAGCGTGGGCGAATTGGAACGGCAGTTCCGGAGCCATCTTGCGGGCGAGGGGCGCAACGGTTCGTGCGTAGCGAGCCGTTCGGATTTCCTGCGCTTGATCCCGACCCATGGGGACGTACTCGAGATCGGCCCATTCGCCAATCCGTTGTTGCGCGGGCCGCGTGTGAAATATTTCGACGTGCTCGCCACCGACGCGCTCCGTGCCCGAGCGAAAGTGCACGGCCTCGATCCCGGCAACTGTCCCCACATCGACTTCGTTTCTCCCGCCGGCGATCTGGACGTCGTCAACGAGCGGTTTGATGCAGTCGTGAGTTCGCATGTCATCGAGCATCAGCCGGATCTGGTTCGCCATCTGCGTGCGGTCGCGCGCGTGCTTCGGGACGACGGACTGTATTTCCTCGCCGTTCCCGACAAACGTTTTTGTTTCGATCATTTCATCGCCGAAAGCAGCATCGCCGAAGTGATTTCGGCGCATGCACGCGGCATTCGTGTGCACGACGCGCACAGTGTCATCGAACATCGTGCATTGACCACGCACAACGATCCGGCGCGCCACTGGCGTGGCGACCACGGCGTCCCGGCCTGGGAGCAGAATCCGGGCGTGCTGCTAGAGGCGGCGGAACTGGTGCTCGGCAGCGACGGTGCGTACCTCGATGTACATGCCTGGCAGTTCGTTCCCGCTTCGTTTGCGAGCATCGTGCGTGCGCTGTTCGATCTGCGCTTGATTGCGCTGCAGCCGCTGCGCGTCTACCCCACCAGTCCCGGTTCGAACGAGTTCTATGCGGTGTTGCGCAACATCGGACGGGAGTGCATCGAGCTACGCGGCGAACCCGTGGGCGACGACTTCGATCCGGAGCAATACCTGCTCGCGAATCCGGACGTGGCGAACGCCGGCGTCGATCCGCGACAGCACTATCTGATGTTCGGCCGTCGCGAGGGACGCAGGCTCAAGCCCTGAGCGTCAGGGCCCTTCGAAGCCGTTGCGGAAAATGCCGTCGCGCGCGCCGACCACCAGCGGCCCGCCGGCGTACTGGGATACGGAATTCTTGCCGTCGTTGACGACGAACAGCACGTGGTAGGTGCCGTAGTTCACGCTGTTCGATCCGGGCCACGCGAGTTGACCGCTGCCATTGTTCGCCGTGGTACTGCCGATCAGGATTTCGTTGCCGTTGCCGGGCGTCGTGTCCGGATCGAGATAGATTTCGAGGGCATCGCTGGCATCGTCCGCATCGGTCAAGGTCCAAGCGAAGGTGTAGCCCGGATTGGCCTGCGCGAAGGGGGACAGCACCACCGAGTCCAGCCGCACGTCGTGACAGGTATCCGGCGTGTTGCAGCCGTTCGGCGGCGTCAATTCATCTGGATCCATGCGGAAATAGCCGAGACTGCCGGCCCACGGCTGCGGTGAGCCCGTTACGAGCGGCACGGCGTTCGCGTCCGCCAGATCGGGCAGGCAGTACTCGACGAGACCGTTGCCAAGGATGATGTCCTTGGTGGTCGACACGTGGGCCGAATCCACGCCCCAGAACAGGCGCGCGATCGAGCCGTTCCCGACATCGCGCGTGCCGAACACCTCGAGCGTGAAACACACGGACCGGTAGAGGCTCGCGTCGATGTTGTGCCCGGTCGTCTGCATGATGAACTGCGTGTCGGAGGTGATTGGCCGACCGGAAAACGACCCCGGGAAAGAGGGGTTGGAATACGTGACATTGGTGAAATTCACGACGCTCTTGAAATCCGCGCCGCTCATGGGCACGGCCCATTGCACGCCCTGTTCGACCAGCGCGTAGCTCAGCGCCTGCTCGCCGCGCTGTGTCGGCGCGGTGATCTGCACTTGCGGCGGCGCATTGATGTGCAGCACGCCGGCGCTTGTCCCGCTGGCGCCCGAGCGTGAGACCTGGATGTGATAATCGCCCGGCGCCAAGCGCGACAGATCAGCCGAGTACGAGGTGCCGCCGGCGTTGGTAGTGAACGTGTAGGTGGCGTTGTCGCCGTCGAAAGCCACCACCGTATACGGACCGCTGCCGCCGGGGTCCGACCAGGTGACGGTATACAGGTTTCCGGTCGTGGGCGGGGCGGTCAAGCGGATCCAATCGACCTGGATCGCTGGGGCGCCGGTGTTGCACGGATCGAAGCGGATGCCTTGTACGGTGGGGAAGCTGGTCCACGGTTGATACGGTGAACCGAAGGTGTCCGTGTACATGTCCCAGGTCTGTATCGTCCACGCGTTCGCCGGCGTCACTTGGTACGTGCTGGCGCCGATGTTCGCCTGAACGCCGGTGTCCCCGTTCTGGAAGAAGAACAGATGGTCCTGCTGGGATGTGGACGTCTTGAGCTTGATCGTGAAGTAGCGATAGACGGACGTATTGATCGGATAGCGCGGCCCGCGCTTGATTGCCACGATTTGCGAACCATAGCCCACGAAGTGGGGCCAAAACGCGGCGGGGCACGCGCTCGCCGTGGCGGAAAACAGGCCGCCGGAAAAGGTCTGCGTCGTGAGGTTGGCGGATTCGTCGGTATCGATGTCCTGCGGATTGCTCATGTCCCAGGCATCGCCGATGACCTGCGTGGCGAAATCGTTGCCCGCCGGCACCATGGTGGAACCGGCGGGCGGCGCGGTCACCGTCAAGGCGCCGAACGACGGCTGCACGAATGCCGCGGCAAGCAGCAACGGTATGGAGCGCAATTTCGCGAATGTCATGCCCATGGCTCAACCCGCTTCGTTGCCGATTCTCGCGCGTGGCGTGGCGCACGACAACTCGGCCGACACGCCGGCCCATGCTGGTAGGGCGACGGGGGCGTCGATGCGAGCAACGGGCGCGGCCGGAAAATTCAGGGAACGTTGAAGGGAAAGCCGGGCGCACTGCCCAATTTGACCAGTATCACGTCGCCCACGACGCGAACCGAGTCGCGTGCCGGCCATGTCGGCATTCGCGCGAATTCGGCCAAATCCTGCCGGCGCTGTTCCAGCGAAGGCGCTTGCAGGTTCGTGTAGCCGATCAGACGCATGTAATCGAGGATGCGCTCCTCGTTGCCTCCGTCCCACTCGAAGTAGGAAAACCCGAGTGTGGAGGAATACGGGCGCGGGTAGTGGGTCGCGAACGGCCGGGAGCCAAAAAAGTCAACGGTGTACGTTTTCTGAGAATCGAATTCCGGCTGTGACTCCGCGATGCGGGCGTACACAGCCGAGGCCAACTCCTGATCGTGTATGCGAGCGAAATATCCGGCGGCAACATAGAGGTTCGACGAATACAGCATTTGCAGCAGCCCCAGCCCTGTCGCAAACAGGGCGACCAGCGCCACCGCGCGCACGCGCGACGTGAGACCGAGCATTGCGAACAGCCAGAACACGACCGGGACGGCGACGAATGTGCGTAACGGCATCCGACCGCCGTTGAAGATGTGCAACGCAAAAGGGGCGCCGAGGATGCAAGCCACGAGTGCAAGCCGCGTCCAGCGGCCCGTGCCGCCTGTCGGCCAGAGCGCGACGGCAGTCGCGCCGGCGAGAATGATGAATGGGAATGCCACGCTGGTGCTGCCGTATACCGCGGCATGCCCGCCGTAGACGGCGCCAGCCGACTCCGCGGTGTGGCGGAGGACCGTCAACGGCGTTTTGAAAAGGCTGCTCAGATCGAGGAAATTCTTTATGTAGCGCAAATCCTGCAAGCCGAACGCGTAGCGGAACGCGGCATCGATCGCGGCGTGCAGCAGGACGCCAAGCACGGCCAGCACGCCCAACATGACCATGTGCATCACGAGCTGCTTGAGAGGTGCATCGGCGCGCAGCAACAGCATACCCATGCCGAGCACAAGAAAGGACGGAAAATAGGCTTGGTAAAATCCCATTGCGACCGCGAGAGCCCCGACGCAGAGCAGTGCATTGAGCACTGTAGTGCGCCGCTTCTGCGGCAGATCGCTTTTGTCAGGAAAGGACACGCACCGGTAGCGATCGACCGCGATCACGACCGCGAGCTGCGCTGCTCCGGCCCAGCAACATGCTGTGGTGAGCGAGGTCAGGAACATCCAAGTCGGAAATCCGGCGTATATGCCGAACGCGAAATAGTGCACGGGCGCGAGGCGCCGCACGCCGAAGCATGACAGCAGCAACGCATAAGAAAGCACGAGGCCTATCCCGAACAGGAACGCTGGAAAGAAAGGCAAGATCGGCTGCGGTACCAGATAACGCAGGAACAGGTACGAAGACCAGCGTCCGGTCAGGATCCAGTTGTATCCGTTACTCCGGAATGCTTCGTACTCGTCGTCGATCGCAATCGAAAAAGTGGAGAGCTTGAGATAGTGGAAAACCGCGAATATCAGCAACAGCACAAGCAGCTCGACGCGCAGCAGGCGCGTCAGCAGTGGCAATACCGCGTGCATGCTTGCTGTGCGCTGGGCCTGCGGTTCGGCCTGGAAATCAGAGCGATCTTGCATGAATTCACGTCCTCGATCAGCCCGCCTCGAATCGAGGCGATGCGTGCTATGTCTGTCGGTGCGGGGGCGGTGCTATTTCCCCTGGCCGGACATCAAGTGCGCTTTCGCGCGCGCCAGCGCCTGCCGCAGCGGCTCAGGCAGCACACGAACGAACGTCTTGCGCATGCGAAACGCCAGAGGAGACACGTCCTCGATTCGCCGCGCATCATCTACACGTGTGCGCCGGACGCTTTCCGCCAGTGCATGCGCGACATCCACATGCACGTACAGCAGCGAATTGTAGCGATACCAAAAGGAAATGGATTTATCCCGCACGATCACCGGGCGGAGACAGTCGTATGCCGCGAAGCCGCATCGCGCAAACTTCTCACGCCAATAGTCGTACGGTTGTTCGTTGACGTGGAATTCGCCGCCTTG
>JAJPHA010000013.1 GCA_021325475.1 Rhodanobacteraceae bacterium
CGCCCGCCCGCGGGACTGAATCCGCGCGGCGGCCGCCGCACCCTTCAATCCGCGGCCGGAAAAGCGTATACTTTCAACGGATTGAATCGGCGCGTCGCGGCCCCATTAGTGTTCCGTGGCGCGGTCTTTTTCCGATTCGAACAACAACACGCCGCGCTACGGAGAAGAACCATGTCGAAAGGTCAGTCACTGCAGGATCCGTTCCTCAACGCCCTGCGCCGCGAGCGCGTGCCGGTTTCGATCTATCTGGTCAACGGCATCAAGTTGCAAGGCGTGATCGAATCGTTCGACCAGTTCGTCGTGCTGTTGCGCAATACGGTCAGCCAGATGGTGTACAAGCACGCCATTTCCACCATCGTGCCGGGCCGCAACGTGCGCGTCGGCGCGGAACGCGAGCATCACGCCGAAGCCGCGGTGGAAGCCGAGACCGCGGAAGGTTGATCCCCTGTTCGAACGATCGCGAAAAGGCGAGCGCGCGCTGCTGTTGCAGCCGCAATGGGCGGGCGAGAGCGATCCCGACGCGCTGGTCGAGTTCGGTGAGCTGGCGCGCTCGGCCGGCGCCACCGTGGTCGGCGCGTTGACCGCGCGCATCGAGCGGCCGAACCCGAAGTACTTCATCGGCACCGGCAAGGCCGACGAGCTCGCGACGCAGAAGCGCTCGCTCGAGGCCGATCTGATCCTGGTCAATCACGCGCTCTCGCCGGCGCAGGAGCGCAATCTCGAGCGGCTCACCGAATGCCGGGTGGTCGATCGCACCGGATTGATCCTCGACATCTTCGCGCAACGCGCGCGCTCGCACGAAGGCAAGCTGCAGGTGGAGCTCGCGCAGTTGCGGCACCTGGCCACGCGCCTGGTGCGCGGCTGGACCCACCTGGAGCGACAGCGCGGCGGCGCGATCGGGTTGCGCGGCCCCGGCGAAACCCAGCTCGAGCTCGATCGCCGGCTCATCGCCGGCCGCGTCAAGCAACTCAGCGAGCGCCTGCGGAAAGTGGAAACGCAGCGCGGCCAGGCGCGGCGCGCGCGCACCCGCAACGCCGTGCCGGTGGTGTCGCTGGTGGGCTATACCAACGCCGGCAAGTCCACCCTGTTCAACGCCCTGACCGGCGCCGGCGTGTACGCCGCCGACCAGTTGTTCGCCACGCTCGATCCGACCCTGCGCCGCATCGAGGGGCTGAGCTGCGGGCCGCTGGTGCTGGCCGATACGGTCGGTTTCATCCGCGACCTGCCGCACGATCTGATCGCCGCGTTCCGCTCGACGCTGGCCGAAACCCGCGACGCGGATCTGCTGCTGCACGTCGTCGACGCCGCCGATCCGGAACGCGAGCGCCGCATCGTCGAGGTGCAGCGCGTGCTCGCGGAAATCGGCGCCGAGGACGTGCCGCAGATCCTCGTCTACAACAAGATCGACAAGCTCGACGGCGCCGGCGCGCCGCGCGTGGATCGCCGCGACGGCGGCGAGCTCAGGGTCTGGGCGTCGGCAGTGAGTGGACAGGGCCTCGATCTGCTGCGCGACGGCATCGCGCAGCGCCTGACGCGCGAGCGCGTGCGCTGCTGGCTGCACCTGCCGCCGGCCGGCGGCCGGCTGCGCGCGCGCTT
Source organism: Rhodanobacteraceae bacterium (assembly GCA_021325475.1). GTDB lineage: Bacteria > Pseudomonadota > Gammaproteobacteria > Xanthomonadales > Rhodanobacteraceae > Rudaea. The sequence continues at coordinate 1,597 of JAJPHA010000013.1, forward strand.
GTTCGCCCAGGGTCTGGTGGCCAACGAGCGGCCGGCCGACAGCGGCTGGGAGCTCGAGATCGACGCGCCGCGCGCCCTGCTCGAACCGTTGTTCGGCCTGCCGGGCGGTGACGGCGATTGGTTGCGGGAACAGGTGGGGGCGGAGGGCTGAGGGCCGAGGGCTGTGCAGCTCTTTCCGCTCACCGCTCACGCACAAGGGCTGAGGACTGTAAAGCTTTTTCCACTCCCACTCCCGATTTCCCTCGACCCTAGGCCCTGGGCCGTTTTTTCCCTACAATCCCGCGGCAACCCCCGAAGCGATGTGGTTGCCGGTACGGCGCGGCGGTTTTCCGTGCGCCGCGAATCCGACGGAGACGAGCGATGGCCTGGAATGAACCCGGTGGCGGCAGGCGCAATCCCTGGCAGGGCAAGCCGCAGCCGCCCGACCTCGACGCCCTGTTCCGGCGCCTGCGCGACCGCTTCGGCCGGATCTTCGGCGGCGGTGGCGGCGGCGCGGCCGCGGGCGGCGGCGGGTTCGGCGGCGCAGTGCTGGTCGCGCTCGGCCTGCTCGTGCTGTGGGTCGCGCTGACCTCGTGGAAGATGATCGACGCGCGCGAGATCGGCGTGGTGCTGCGCTTCGGCCAGTTCGATCGCCTGATGAGCAGCGGTCTCAACCTGAAATGGCCGAGCCCGATCGAGCAGGTGATCAGCGTCGATGCGACCACCGTGCGGCCGTTCTCGGACGAAGTGCGCATGCTGACCAAGGACGAGAACATCGTCCTCATCGACTTCAACGTGCAGTACACGGTGGCCGACGCGCGCCAGTACCTGTTCGCCGCCAAGCAGCCCGACGAGACCCTCAAGCAGGCGGCCGAGAGCGCGCTGCGCCAGGTGATCGGCCGCAGCGAGATGGACACGATCCTGTCCGGCCACGGCACCGAGCTCGTCGGCGAGACCGAGAAGCAGTTGCAACAGACCCTCGACAGCTATCGCGTCGGCCTGCTGGTCAAGGCGGTCAACTTCCAGAAGATCCAGCCGCCGCCGGAAGTGAAGCAGGCGTTCGACGACGCCAACAACGCCGGCAACAATCAGCAGCAGTTCATCAACGAGGCGCTGGCGTACGCCGCCAAGGTGGTGCCGCTGGCGCGCGGCGAGGCGGCGCGCATCCGCGCCGAGGCCGAAGGCTACCGCGCGGCGCAGATCGCCAAGGCCACCGGCGAGGCGCAGCGCTTCAGCCTGCTCGCCGCGCAGTACCGGGCCGCGCCCGAGGTCACGCGCAAGCGCCTGTATCTGGAGAGCATGCAGAACGTGCTCGCCGGCAATCTCAAGCTGATCGACGGCAGCAACGGCAAGAATCTGCTGTATCTGCCGCTCGACAAGATCAAGGCCGAGGGCGATGCCGGCGCGGCGGCGGCCGCGGTGGAAGCGCGCAAGGCGAAGGAGAGCGACTGATGCGCGTGCTGCCCCCGATCCTGGCGTTGCTGCTGGTGGCGCTGATCGCCAACAGCGCGTTCGTCGTGCGCGAAGGCCAGAGCGCGCTGCTGCTGCAATTCGGCCGCATCGAAGGCGTCGGCAGCAGCGGCGGCGCCGACTACAAGCCCGGCCTGCATTTCAAGCTGCCGCTGGTGCAGCAGGTGGTGCGCTACGATCGGCGCATCCTCAACCTGGAGGCGGCGCCGGAGCGCTACTTCACCGCCGAGAAGAAGGCGGTCACGGTCGATTTCTACGTGAAGTGGAAGATCGACAATCCGGTCACCTACTACCAGTCGTTCGGCAGCGACGAGTTCCAGACGCTCGCCAACCAGCGCCTGGCGCCGATCATCAAGGACGCGCTGCGCTTCGAGTTCACCTCGCGCTCGCTCAACGATCTGATCGCGAGCGCACGTTCCGACATCACCGAACGGGTGCTGGAACAGGCCAACAAGCAGACCGTGGATACGTTCGGCATCCGCGTCGTCGACGTGCGCATCAAGCGCATCGAGTTCCCCGACGAGGTGCTCGATTCGGTCTACAAGCGCATGAGCGCCGAACGCAACCGGCTCGCCAACGAGCAGCGCTCCAACGGCCGCGAAGCGGCGGCGAAGATCGAGGCCGACGCCGATCGTCAGGTGCTGGTGATCAAGGCGGAGGCCGAGCGCGACGCCCAGCAATTGCGCGGCGAGGGCGACGCCAAGGCGGCGGAGATCTACGCCGCGGCCTACGCCCGGGACGCCGAGTTCTACGCGTTCTACCGCAGCCTGCAGGCGTACCGCGAGGCGTTCAAGAGCGGTGGCGTGATCGTGCTCGATCCGAAGTCGGAGTTCCTGCGCTATTTCGGCGAGAGCAAGCTCGAGGGCAAGCCCTAGCCGCGGGCCGGTGTGCACATGTCGCACGAACTCGCCGCCGCGCTGTGCCTGGTGCTCGTGTTCGAGGGCCTGTTCCTGTTCGCCGCGCCGCACGCCTGGCAGCGCCTGGCCGAACGGATGCGCGAGCTCGAGCCGCGGCAACTGCGCGTGATCGGCGGCGTGATGGTCGCGGTCGGTGTGCTGTCGCTCAAGCTGGTCAACTAGCGCACGGGCGGCGCGGAACTTCGCAGCGAGAAAGCCATGGGTAAATCCGTCGTCATCCTCGGCGCCCAATGGGGCGACGAAGGCAAGGGCAAGATCGTCGATCTGCTGACCGAGCGCGTCGGCGCGGTGGCGCGTTTCCAGGGCGGGCACAATGCCGGCCACACCCTGGTGATCGGCGGCAGGAAGACCGTGCTGCACCTGATCCCGTCCGGCATCTTGCGCAAAAATGTACTTTGTCTCATCGGCAACGGCGTGGTGCTGTCGCCGGCGGCGCTGCGCCAGGAGATCGACGAACTGGAGCGGACCGGCGTCGAGGTGCGCTCGCGCCTGAAGATCAGTCCGGCCACGCCGCTGATCATGCCGTACCACATCGCGCTCGATCAGGCCCGCGAGAAGGCGTCCGGCGACAAGGCGATCGGCACCACCGGCCGCGGCATCGGCCCGGCCTACGAGGACAAGGTCGCGCGCCGCGGCGTGCGCGTCGCCGATCTGATGTATCCGGCCGAGCTGCCGGACAAGCTGCGCGGCGTCGTCGACTACCACAATTTCGTGCTCAAGCACTGGCTGCACGCGGCGGAGGTGGATTACCGGCAGGTGCTCGACGAGGTGCTCGCGTTCGGCGACTACGTCAAGCCGATGATCGACGACGTCGCCTCGACCCTGCACCAGTTGCGCAAGGACGGCGCGAGCATCCTGTACGAGGGCGCGCAGGGTGCGCTGCTCGACATCGACCACGGCACCTATCCGTTCGTCACCTCGTCGAACACCACCGTCGGCGGCGCCTGCGCCGGTACCGGCGTCGGCGCCTGCGACATCGACTACGTGCTCGGCATCTGCAAGGCCTACGCCACGCGCGTCGGCGGCGGACCGTTCCCGACCGAGCTCGCCGACGCCACCGGCGAGGCGCTGCGCCAGCGCGGCAACGAGTACGGCGCCACCACCGGCCGGCCGCGCCGCTGCGGCTGGATCGATCTGGTCGCGCTCAAGCGCGCGGTGCAGATCAACGGCATCAACGGGCTGGCCATCACCAAGCTCGACGTGCTCGACGGCCTGCCGTCGATCAAGGTCTGCATCGCCTACGAATACCGCGGCAAGCGCCGCGAGCTGGCGCCGCTCGACGCCGCCGGCTGGGCCGAGTGCAAACCGGTGTATCTCGAATTCCCGGGCTGGCAGGAATCCACTTGTGGAATTCGGGAATTTTCCAAATTGCCGCCCGCCGCGCGCGCCTACCTGCGCGCGGTCGAGGAGCTGGCCGAGACCCACATCGCGCTGGTCGCCACCGGCGCCGATCGCGACGACACGATCAGCCTGCGCGACCCGTTCGCGTAGGGCAAGGCCGGCCCGCGACACCCGGAAGATTCCGCGGTGCCGCGCGATCGAGCGGCCGTTCCGCCGACCGTTCCCGTCGATGCTTGCCGCCGGTGCGACCGCAGCGAATCTCTTGCACGGGGGTTGACAGGTTTCCGCGGATTCGCTTAAGGTCGGCGCCATGTCGCAGCGCAACAGCGCCAACGTCACGATCCGCAACCGCCGGCTCGCGCTGGTCGCCGGTGTCGTGAACGCGCGCCAGATTGCGATCGTCGTCCTCGTCCTCGTACTTCTCATTACCAACGGAGGTGCGGGTTAGGGCGCGTCTAGAATCACCGGACGAAGCATCCCAAAAACCCCGCACCGGGAAACCGAGGCGGGGTTTTTTCATGCCCGAAGCCCGCGACAAGCGGAGCCATGAGCCAAGCCAGCGAAGCAGCGAAAGCGGTACCCGTGGCGCGCGAGCGCGTGCGGGTGTTCGACACCACCCTGCGCGACGGCGAGCAGGCGCCGGGATTCTCGATGAGCCGCGCGCAGAAGCTGCGCATGGCGCAGGCGCTCGCCGATCTCGGCGTCGACGTGATCGAAGCCGGCTTTCCGCAGGCGTCGGAAGGCGATTTCGAGTCGGTGCGCGCGGTCGCGACGGAAATCCGCGGGCCGGTGATCTGCGGCCTGGCGCGCGCGCAGTTCGGCGACATCGAGGCGGTCGCGCGCGCGACGGAAACAGCCGAGCGCGCGCGCATCCACATCTTCCTCGCCACCAGCCCGATCCACCGCCGGCACAAACTCGACATGAGTCGCGAGCAGGTGCTGGAGACCGCCGTCCGGGCGGTGCGCCGCGCGCGCGAGCTGTGCGAGGACGTGGAGTTTTCCGCGGAAGACGCGATCCGCACCGAACCAGAATTCCTGATCGAGGTGCTGTCGGCCGTGATCGAAGCCGGCGCCTCCGTAGTCAACGTGCCGGACACGGTCGGCTACGCCACGCCGGAGGAAATCGGGTCGCTGTTCGCGCGGCTTCGGCGCGAGGTGCGCGGCATCGACCAGGTGATCCTGAGCGCGCATTGCCACGACGATCTCGGGCTCGCGGTCGCCAACAGCCTCGCCGCGCTGGCCGCCGGGGCGCGCCAGGTCGAGTGCACGATCGGCGGCATCGGCGAACGCGCCGGCAATGCCGCGCTCGAGGAGGTCGTCATGGCGCTGCGCACGCGCGGCGAGTTGTTCCGGCTCGACACCGCGATCCGCACGCCGCTGCTGTACCCGACCGCGCGCCTGCTCGCCGACGTGGTCGGCGCGGCGATCCCGCGCAACAAGGCGATCGTCGGCGAGAACGCCTTCGCGCACGAATCCGGCATTCATCAGCACGGCATGCTCAAGCACCGCGAGACCTACGAGATCATGCGCCCGGAGGACGTCGGCTTCTCGCGCACGCAACTCGTGCTGGGCAAGCATTCGGGCAAGCACGCCTTGCGCGATCGTCTGGCCAGCCTCGGGCATGAGTTCGACGACGAGCGGTTGAGCGAGTTGTTCACGCGCTTCAAGGCGCTGGCGGACAAGAAGCGGGAAGTGTTCGACAGCGATCTCGACGCGCTTGCGCTCGGCCTCGATCCCGACGCGGTCGGGCCGTGGAAATTGCAGCATCTGCACGCGACCACGCATCTCGGCAACGGCGCCTCGGCCTCGGTCAAGCTCAAGCACAGCGACGGCCGCCTGTGCGCGGAAGCGGCGCTCGGCGACGGGCCGGTGCACGCAGTGCTGCGCGCGATCACGCGCGCCGCCGGCATGGCGCTCGACATCGACGATTTCCAGATCCGCAGTCTGAGCAACGGCGCCGACGCCCAGGGCCGCGCCATGCTGACCGTGCAACACAACGGTCGCGAGCTGTGCGGGCGCGGCGTTTCCACCGACATCGTCGAAGCCGCGGCGCAGGCCGCGCTCGAAGTGGTCAACCGCATCGAACGCCTGAACCTCGGCCAGGCCACGCTGCCGATCGCCGCCAACCAGGCCTGAGACCCGCGCGATGAAGCATGCCCCTCTGATCCGGCACAACGGCAGGCGCGAGTCTTGGCAGGACGTTGCCCGTTACGTCGGCGCGCTTCGCCCCTCACGCCCGCCCTCTCCCGCAAGCCGGGTGCGGGGAGAGGGAGTCAATCGTCAGGGATGGCCGCATGCACACGGCAACGACCAGGCACAACCACAAGCCCCCTCCCCCCACTGCCGTCGGGGGAGAGGGTTGGGTGAGGGGGAGTCAACCGTGATGGAGGCCGCATGACCGGCAAGACCCTGCTCGACAAGATCTGGGACGCGCACCTGGTGCGCGCGGAGACCGACGCGACGCCCGCGATCCTGTACGTCGATCTGCATCTGGTGCACGAGGTCACCTCGCCGCAGGCGTTCGCCGAGCTGCGTGCGCGCGGCCTGCGCGTGCGCCGTCCCGAGCGCGTGCTCGCCACGTTCGACCATTCCACGCCGACGCTGCCGGCGGACGCCTCCGGCAAGCGCGCCTACGTGAGCGCGGAGGCCGAAGCGCAAGTCGCCCAGCTCGAGGCGAACGCGCGCGAATTCGGTATACAACTGTACGGGTGGAACAGTGGAAATCGTGGCATCGTGCACGTGATCGGCCCCGAACTCGGCGCGACCCAGCCGGGCATGACCATCGTCTGCGGCGACAGCCACACCTCCACGCACGGTGCGTTCGGCGCGCTGGCGTTCGGCATCGGCACGACCGAGGTGGGTCACGTGCTGGCGACGCAATGCCTGCTGCAATGCAAGCCGAAAGCGTTCGCCGTCACCGTGAACGGAACCTTGCCGTTCGGCGTCACCGCGAAGGATCTGGTGCTGCACATCATCGGCACGGTCGGCGTGAACGGTGGCACCGGCCACGTGTTCGAGTATCGCGGCAGCGCGATCGAGGCGTTGTCGATGGAGGAACGCATGACGGTGTGCAACATGTCGATCGAGGCGGGGGCGCGCGCCGGCCTGATCGCGCCCGACGCGACCACGTTCGCGTACCTGCGCGACCGGCCGCTCGCGCCGCGGGGCGCGGCGTTCGATGCGGCGGTCGCGCGCTGGAGCGCGTTCCGGAGCGATCCCGACGCGCGCTTCGATCGCGAGGTCGTGATCGATGCGGGCACGATCCGCCCGAGCGTCACCTACGGCACCCATCCGGGCATGGTGACGACGCTCGACGCGCCGATTCCGGCCGCGACCAACGAACAAGAACGGCGCGCGCTCGACTACATGCGCTTCGCGGCGGGCCAGTCGCTCGCCGGCACGCCGGTGGATGTCGTGTTCCTGGGCAGTTGCACGAATTCGCGCCTGAGCGATCTGCGCGCCGCGGCCGAGGTGCTGCGCGGCCGGCGCGTGGCCGAAGGCGTGCGCATGCTGGTGGTGCCCGGCTCGGAACGGATCAAGCGCGAGGCCGAACGCGAGGGCCTGCACGAGGTGTTCCGCGCCGCCGGCGCCGAATGGCGCGAAGCCGGTTGTTCGATGTGTCTGGGCATGAACGGCGACATCGGCCGGCCGGGGCAGCTCGTCGTCAGCACCAGCAACCGCAATTTCGAAGGCCGTCAGGGGCCGGGCGTGCGCACGGTGCTGGCCAGTCCGCTGGTCGCCGCCGCCTCGGCGGTGGCCGGATACATCGCCGATCCGCGCGAACTGCTCACCGAGGTCGCCGCATGAAACCGCTCACCCGCATCCGTTCGCGCACGGTCGTGCTGGCGCACGAGAACATCGACACCGACCGCATCATTCCGGCGCGTTTCCTCACCACGACCGAGCGCGCCGGCCTGGGCAAGGCGCTGTTTCACGACTGGCGCTACCGCGCCGACGGCACGCCCGATCCCGAGTTCACCTTGAACCAGCCGCAGGCGCGGGGTTGCGAGATCCTGGTCGCCGGGCGCAACTTCGGCTGCGGCTCCTCGCGCGAGCACGCGCCGTGGGCGCTGGCCGACTACGGCTTCCGCGCCGTGCTGTCGAGCGGGATCGCCGACATCTTCCGCGCCAACGCGCTCAAGAACGGCGTGCTCGCCGTGGTGCTGAGCGAAGGCGAGCACACCTATCTGCTGCGGCATCCCGGCATCGAACTGGCGATCGACGTCGCCGGTGGCTACATCGAGCTACCCGACGGCGGTCGCTTCGGCTTCGAGCTGGAGCCGTTTGCGAAGCATTGTCTGCTCAGCGGTGTGGATCAGCTCGGGTTCCTGTTGCAGCACGAGCAACAGATCGAGGAGTTCGAACGGCGCCGCGCGGCTCAAGTGGAACCCTTCTCCCGTCGGGAGAAGGTGGCGCGAAGCGCCGGATGAGGTCGAAGTTGCTGCGCCTACGTGATGCCATGAAAGGCATCGCGTGCAGCAACTGAGGAGGAGGCAGGGACGCCGAC
>JAJPHA010000073.1 GCA_021325475.1 Rhodanobacteraceae bacterium
CGGGATGCGCTTCAACGCATCCCGCGAAAGATTCCGCCTCGCCCATGACGTCGAAGTGCACCCAGTCCGCGCCGGCGGCGAGGACGGCGTCGACTTCCTCGCCGAGCTTGGCGAAATTCGCGGAGAGAATCGACGGTGCGATGACGGACGGTTGTTTCATCGGACGTGAGCGGTCGGCGGTGGGCGGCCAGCTGCGCCGGCGGTCGGCGCCGTCACTTGATGCCGCGTTCGGCGCGTATCTTCTCATACGCCGCGTTGATTTCGCGCGCGCGCTCCTCGGCGCGGCGCTTGAGCGCCTCCGGCACGTCGCCGAGCTTGTCCGGATGGTGCTGGCTGATGAGCTTGCGGTAGGCGCGCTTGATCTCGCGCTCGCTGGCGCCGGCGGTGAGCCCGAGCACGGCGTAGGGATCCTTGCCCGGCGCCGCGTCGCGCGGCCGCCGCGGCTGATCGTACTCGCCGCCGGGTGAGGCATAGCCATGGCCGCGCATCGCCGCGAGCGCGGACAGTTCGCGCTCATGCACGCCGAGCGCCCAGCACAGCTTGCGCACGATGGCGAGCTTGTCCGGCACCAGCGCGCCCTCGGCGTAGACGAGATCGAGCAGCATGTCGAGCAGCAGAAACGCCAGATCGCGCCGTCCGCCGCACCAGGCCTTGAGGTCGGCGATCGCCAGGTGCGTCGGGAACCCGGGCTGCTTGCCGGCGCTGAAACGCGCGATCGCCTCGGCGCGTTGCGCCGGCGAAAGCTGCATGCGCACCATCAACTGCTCCGCCGCGGCGATCTCCGGCTCCGAGACGCGGCCATCGGACTTGGCGATCGCGCCGGCGAGCTCGAACAGCGGCGCGAGGAACGAGCGCGGCGCGGCCGAGTCGGCGCGCTGCATGGCGAACATCCCGGCGTCCCACAGATGGCCGATGACGAGACCGAGCAGCAGGCCGAACGGATGGCGGAACAGGAACAGCCCGACCAGCGCGCCGATCAGCTTGCCCATCATATTCACGGCGGCGGCTCCCGCGGCGGCTGGGCGGCGTACCACTGCAGGATGCGATCAAGCTCGGCCTCGCTCAGCATGCCGACGGCGGCGCGCATCGCCGCCGCATCGCGCGCGCCGGAACGATACTGCCGCATCGCTTGGCGCAGGTACGGCAGGTTCTGGCCGGCGAGGTTGGGAATCTCGGCGCTGGCGGCGATGCCGCGCTCGCCGTGGCAGCCGGCGCACAGACCGAGCCGCGCCGGCGGGTCCGCGGCCTGCGCGGCACACAGCGGCACGGTCGCGGCAAGCGCGATGAGCGGGGGGATGCGCATGGGGCGGCGATTCTAGCAGCCCGCGATCCGGTAAAATCCGATCGTCCCTTCTCCCGCGGACGGGAGCAGGCACGGCAGGCGGATGCGGCGGCGCGGCCGACGAGGTGGTCGCCGCAACCTGCGCCACCCTCACCCGGCGTGCTCGCGTGCGCCGACCTCTCCCGTCGGCGGGAGAGGCAACCAACCCATGCTGCATCCATGCCCACGACCCTCTCCGCATCGAATCTGCCCGGTCTGAACCTGCTCCATCGCGGCAAGGTGCGCGACGTCTACGCGCTGTCGGAGCGTGAGCTGCTGATCGTGGCGACCGATCGGCTGTCGGCGTTCGACGTGGTCCTGCCCGATCCGATCCCCGGCAAGGGCGAGGTGCTGACGCAGATGTCGAACTTCTGGTTCGCCAGGACCGCGCATCTCGTGCCGAACCATCTCACCGGCAAGCCAGTGGCGGGCGTGCTGCCGGCGGGCAGCGATGCGGCGTTGTATACCAAGCGCAGCGTCGTCGTGAAGCGCCTCACGCCGGTGCCGATCGAGGCGATCGCGCGCGGCTATCTGATCGGCTCGGGCTGGAAGGATTATCAGGCGACCGGCGCGCTGTGCGGCATCCGCCTGCCGCCGGGATTGCGCCAGGCCGAGCAGCTGCCGGAGCCGATCTTCACGCCGTCGACCAAGGCGGCGGCCGGCCGGCACGACGAGAACATCGGCTTCGATCGCGTCGTCGCCCTGATCGGCGCGACGCTGGCCGAGCAGGTGCGCGAGGCGACGCTGAAAATCTATACTTTCGCGGCGGAGTATGCGCGCGCGCGCGGGATCCTGGTCGCCGACACCAAGCTCGAGTTCGGCACGGACGAAGCGGGCCGGCTGCACGTGATGGACGAGATGCTGACGCCGGATTCCTCGCGCTTCTGGCCGGCCGACGAATACCGCGTCGGCACCAGCCCGCCGAGCTTCGACAAGCAGTACGTGCGCGACTATCTGGAAACGCTCGACTGGGACAAGCGCGCGCCGGGGCCGCGCCTGCCCGCGGCGGTGATCGAACGCACCGCCGCGAAGTACGCCGAGGCGCTGCGCCGGCTGGCCGGGATTGTGCTCGACTGAGGACGCGCTAGACTGGAGCGCCTCCGCGGCTCGAGGGGACCGGCGCCATGAACGCGACTCCGCAGCAGCTCGACGATCCACGCCGGCCGGTCGACCGCTGGCTCGGCAACTACAGCGCGGATCACCGCCATCCGACCAACGTCCTGATCCACTGGATCTGCGTGCCGTTGATCCTGTGGACGGTGATCGCGCTGCTCTGGCTGGTGCCGGTGCCGGCGGCGATCGGGCGCGCCGGACTGTGGGCCGGCGCCGCGATGTTCCTGGCGCTGACGTTCTATCTGCGCCTGTCGCGTGTGCTCGGGCTCGCCATGTTCGTCGCGTTCGTGGTGCTCGGTCTGCTCACCGAAGCGCTGTACCGCACGCTCGGCGCGGCGCCGCTCCTGTGGCTGGCGGTCGCGGTGTTCGTGCTCGCCTGGATCGCGCAGTTCGTCGGCCACCGCATCGAGGGCCGGCGTCCGTCGTTCCTCACCGACGTCGCCTATCTCCTGATCGGGCCGGCGTGGCTGGTGGCGAAGCTGCTGCGGCGGCTCGGCGTCGCCTACTGAGCGTCGCGCCTTCGCGGCCGATGGCCCCGGAAACGAACAAGGCGCCTCGCGGCGCCTTGTCGGTAGCGTTGCGCTACGCGCTCAGTGCGCGCCGCCGAGCATCGCGAACATGCTGGCACCGAACACGAACACCAGGATCACGGCCAGCACGACCTCGATGATGATCAGCACCAGCGTGACCAATGCCGACTTGCCGAAGCCCATCTGGTTGCCGTCCGGCTGTTTGACCAGGGCGTTGATGATCGCGGCATAGAGCACGAACACGATCACCAGCGACAGCAGCGAGCTCAGGCCGCCGGCGCCGAGCACCATGCTGAGCCCCCAGCTCGCGGCGGCGCCGGCGATGGTGATGACGATGGCGGTGACGACCGCGGTCGGAAAGAACTTCGGCGCGAACCCACCGACGATCTTGGTCGCCAGCATGATGAGCGCCGCGCCGATGGCGATGGCGACGACGAGAAAACCGATCAGATACCCGACGAATTCCATACGTTTCTCCCCACAGTGTTGGTGGATGGCGCTAGTCGCGCCCGTGGTCCGGCCCTGGCGCCCCGCTTCCTCGCGCCATCCCGGCGCGCCCGCCCCGGCTCCTGTGCCGCCCGTCGCCCGACCTAACGCCGCGACGGGCCGGCAGCGAACAAATCATTCCGCCGGCCGTTCCCGCGGCTTGAGCAGCCAGCGGCACAGCGCCGGCAGGAACACGATCGCGGCGATCATGTTGACCACGAACATGAACGTCAGCAGCACGCCCATGTCCGCCTGGAACTTGAGCTCCGAGAACCCCCACAGGCCGACGCCGACGGCGAGCGTGAGCGCGGTGTAGAAGATCGCGATGCCGGTGGTCTTGAGCGCGACGAAATAGGCTTCGGTCAGCGGCTTGCCCTGGCGCAGCGCCTCGCGCATGCGCGCGAAGATGTAGATCGCGTAGTCCACGCCGATGCCGACGCCGAGCGCGAGCACGGTGAGCGTGTTGACCTTCTTGCCGATGTCGAGCTCCACCATCAACGAATGGCCGAGCTCGGTGACCAGCACCAGCGGCAGGACGATGCACAGCGCCGCCAGCGGATTGCGGAAGCTCACCACGCACATCAGGAACACCGCCGCATAGAGCAGGTAGAGCATGGTGTGATCCACGGCGCGCACTTCGTCGTTGATCGCCGCCATCACGCCGACGTTGCCGGTGGCCAGACGCAGGTTGAGCCGGTCGCTCGCGAACGGCTTGCCCTCGGCCTGCGCCGCGGCGGCCTCCTTGGCGAGCCGCTCGCGCAGGTTGACCTCGGGCCCGGCGAAGACGTGGTTGTCGTCGCGGAACCGCTTCACCGCGGCGATCACGCGGTCGATGGTGGTGGCGCGGTGATCGTCGAGGAACAGCATCACCGGCATCGCGCTGCAATCCTGGTTGAGCAGGCCGGAGTCGGTCTCGAAACCCTGGGTGTCCTGGCGCAGCGCGTCATTGTCACGCGGCAGCACGCGCCAGCGGATGTTGCCCTCGTTCCAGCCGGCGTTGACGATCTTCGCCGCCATCGGCAGCGTGATCACCTGCGCCACGCCGGCGACGTTGCGCATGTGCCAGGCGAAGCGGTCGAGCGTTTCCATCACCGGGTAGCTCGTGGTGCAGGCGTTGGGCGCGGCTTCGGCGATGACGTTGAGGATGTCCACGCCGAGTGCGAACTTGTCGCTGATCAGTTCGGCGTCGCGGTTGTAGCGCGCGTCCGGTTTGAGCTCGGCCACGCCCTTCTGGGCGTCGCCGATCATCACCCGGCTGCCGTAGTGCGCCGCCGCGGCCCACAGGGCGAGGCCGAGCAGGATGACCACGCCGGCGGCGAACGGGCGGCTCAGGCGCGCGAGCAGCGCCCACAGCTTGTCGAACTGGGTGAGCTGACGCAGCCGCCAGTTGCGCTTGCCCTCGAGATTGCGCAGATCGCAGTACGACAGCAGCACCGGCAGCAGCACGAGATCGGTGAGGATGGTGAGCGCCACGCCCACGGTCGCGGTCACCGCCAGCTCGAAGATGATGCGCACCGGAATGATCAGGATGGTGGCGAAGCCGATGCAGCCGGCGATCAGCGCCACCGCGCCCGGCACCAGCAGCATGCGGAACGCGAGCCGCGCCGCGGTTGGCGCATCGACGCCCTTGCGCGCGCGCAGTTCCTCCACCGTGCCGTCCTCGAGGCCGCCGAAGAACAGCTCGCCGCGGAAGCGGTTGATCATCTGCTCGCCGTGGCTGACGGCGATGGCGAAGATCAGGAACGGCGTCAGCATGTTCATCGGATCGATGCCGAAGCCGAGCAGGCGCAGCGCGCCCAGCATCCACACCACCGAGATCAGCGCGCAGGCGACGGTCAGCGTGGCGAGCTTGGCCGAGGCCGAGTAGACGAACAGGAGCAGCCAGGTGAAGGCGATGGTGATGAAGAAGAAGCCGATCACCGATTTGGCGCCGCGGCTGATGTCGCCGACCATCTTGGAGAACCCGATGATCGCGATCGTGGTGCGGTCGTTCTCGTATTTCGCGCGGATCGCCTCGAGCTGGTCGTCGATGCGGTTGTAGTCGATCGTCACGCCGTTGGCCGGATCCTCCGGCACCAGATCCACCCACACCATCGCGCCGGAGAAATCCTTCGCCACCAGGCGGCCGACGATGCCGGCCTTCTCGATGTTGGCCTTGATCGTGGCGAATTGTTCCGGCGTCGGCGCGAAGCCTTCGACGTTCGGCGTGAATGTCGCCGGGATCACGTTGCCGCCGGCGAAACCGTCCTCGACCACTTCGACGAAGCGCACGTTCGGAGTGAAGATCGAGCTCACCCGCGCGGCGTCGGCGTGCTCGATGCGGGCGGCATCGAGCGTGATCTTCTCCATGGTCTGGAAGAACGGCAGGTTGAACATGTTGCCGCTCTTGTCCATCACCGCGATCAGGATGCGGTTGGCGCCGCCGAATTCCTTCTCATAGTCGAGGAAGGTGCGCATGTACTCGTGCTGCAGCGGGATCTGCTTCTTGAAGCCGGCGTCGACGTGCAATTGCAGGGCGAAATAGCCCATCGCCGCGGTGATCAGCGCGAACAGCGCGAGCACCAACGGGCGATGGCCGAAGATCAGCGTCTCGAGCGCGCGTTGCAGGGCGTTGGACGGGGCGGGGTGGGTGGGGGCGGCCATGAGTCGCGCCTACTTCGGTTGGAACGTGCGGAGGCCGTTCTCGCCGGCGAGCAGCAGCGTGCCGGCGTCGGCGAGCGGCAGCGCGGCGGCGATCACGCCGGCGGGCTGATCGACGAAACTCGCGAACGGTTCGGCGGCGGTGTGGCGCACCAGGACGATGCCGTTCGCGCCGACGATCACCGCGCCGCCGTCGGCCAGCGCCGCGCCGCCCATCAGGCTGAGCTCGGTGCCGGTGGGGCGCAGTTCCCAGTGGCCGCCGAGGTCGTTCGATTCGTAGACGTGGCCGCGCAGGCCGTAGGCGAGCACACGATCGCCCTCGTAGCCGAGCACGCCGAACATTGAACCGTCGTAGGGCAGTTGCAGACGCTGCCAGGTGGCGCCGTCGTCGCGCGAACGGAACGCGCTGCCGCGCTCGCCGACGATCAGCAGCGCGCCGCTGCCGGTGCGGGCGATGGCGTTCAGGTGCGGAGTCGCTTCCTCGCCGATCTTGAGTTCGCTCTGGCTGAAGGTCCAGTTGCCGTCCTTGTTCTTGTCGCCGCCCTTGTCCGCCGCGGCGGCCTTTTCCGCCGGCGCGGCGGCGACCGTCATCGGTTGCCAGCTCTCGCCGCCGTCCTCGGTGCGCAGCGCCAGGCTGTAGGCGCCGACCGCGTAGCCGCGCTTCGGGGTCACGAACAGCACGCCGAGCAACGGCGCACCCTGGCGCGGGTCGCGCGCGGCCTCGTCCGTGCCCGCCTTCCACGGGTCCTTGCGTTGCATCTGCCAGTGTTCGCCGCCGTCGGCGCTGTGCAGGATCACGCCCTCGTGGCCGACCGCCCAGACTTGCGCGTCCACCGCAGCGACCGCGGTCAACGTGATGCGGGTGGGCACCTCGACTTGGCGCCAGTCGTGCCCGTTCTCGGACACGAGCACCTCGCCGCGCCCGCCGACGGCGACGAGGCGCGAGCCGGATTGGGCAAGGCCGAGCAGCAGGGTATGCGCCGCGAGCGGCAGGATTTCGGCAGGGGCGTCGATCGGATCGACCCACGCCGCGGCGTCGGCGGCGCGGCCGTCGGCGGCACCGAGCGCGCCCGCCGCGAGTACGGCAAGGCCGAAGCGGCAGAGCTGCGGAACGGTCATGGTGCGTTACCCCCTCCCGCGATTTCTATACCACAAAAACGCGCCAGCCGCGTCACCGCGGCTGGCAATGTTGCGACGTCGGCATTGCGTGCGGCGATCACTCCACGCCGCGTTGGCGCAGCGCCTGGGGCGAGAACATGTCGGGCGTGGCGGGGAAGGAGAAGTCGTACTCCTGCTCCTGATTGTCCAGACCCTGCACCAGGTAGCGGCCGGCCTTGAGGTCGTAGTGGCATTCCAGCGTCGACCAGAACACCGGCACCTCGTAGTAGTTCACGCTCGGCGCCTCGGAATAGCGCCACAGCTTCTGCTGGTTGTCGTAGTGGTCGATCTCGAGGATCTGCCAACTGTCCTCGTCGAGATAGAACGTGCGCCGCGGATTGATGTGGCGCTGGCCGGGCTTGAGGTTCGCATCGACGATCCAGATGCGGTGCAGCTCGTAGCGCAGCAGATCCGGATTGATGTAGTGCGGCCGGATCAGGTCGGACACCTTGGTCTGGTCGCTGTGCGCCTTGTAGGAGTTGTACGGCACGTACATCTCCTTCTTGCCGATCAGCTTCCAGTTGTACTTGTCCATCGCGCCGTTGAACATGTCGGTCATGTCATTGGTGCGCAGGCCGTCGGACGCCGTGCCGGGGTTGTCGTAGGCCACGTTCGGCGCGCGCCGCACGCGGCGCTGGCCGGGGTTGTAGATCCACGCCTGGCGCGGCTCCTTCTTCGAATCGAGCGTCTCGTGCACCAGCAGCACCTGGCCGGCCAGGCGCGGCGGCGAGACCACGTCCTCGAAGAAGTACAGCAGGATGTTGTTGATGTCCTTGAGCGTGTTGCCGGGCTTGTAGTAGAGCCCCAGGCCCTCCTCGCGGAAGCGGATCAGCGTGTACTGGCCGGATTCGGTCGGGATCGCCTGGTTGTTCCAGCGCGCGAACGAGACGCCCTTGAACTTGAGCTTGTGGTTCCAGATCGCCTCCATGCCGGCCTTGGTCGGGTCGGCGTCGAGGATCGGGAACGGGAAGCCCTCGGCGACATCGGCCACGCCTTCGCCGTCGTCCACCAGCTCGCCGGTGGCGGCGTTCTTCAGCGTCATTTCGTAGGTGCGTTGCGGAAACGAGGCGCTGCGGCGGGTCGGATAGACGACCATCTTCCAATCCGGATACTTCTCGAACATCGCGATCTGCCCGGCCGAGAGCTTGTCGGCGTAATCCTTGTAGTTCTTGCCGGTGATCGTGAACAGCGGCTTGTCGCCGGGGAACGGGTCCGGATGGTGCATGCCGACCTTGTACCCCGCCGGCGGCGCGGTGATGCCGCCGGTCCACTCGGGGATGGCGCCGTCCTTGCTGCCGGCGCGTTCGGCGCCGACCGGGGTGAGCGGCGTGCCCTTGAGCCCGAGCTTGGCCACCTCGCTCGGCGGCGCCTTGGCCAGGGCGGCAGTGGCGAACACCGCGCACGCCACCAGCGCCGCGAGCCTTGTGCGTTTGAGACTAGCCATCGAAACATCCTCCCGTCGATACGATCAGAACGCGTACTTCGCGACGAAGGCGACGAAGTCGCGGTCGCTCAGCAGGTTGAATTGCCCGGCGCCGAAGTAGTTGGTGTAGCTCAGGTCCAGCGACCAGCGGTTGAGGTAGTTGGCCTCGATGCCGAGGGTGAGGGACTTGCGCCCGTCGATGAAGTTGCCGCCCGGTCCCGGCGAGGTGCCGTTGACGTCGTGGTTGAAGGCGATGCGCGGCGACAGCGTGAAGGCGGTGCCGAAGGCGTTGTTGTAGTCGGCGCGCGCGGCGATGCGGTAGCCCCACGAGAACGCCGTCGGGAAGCCGCGCGTCTGCGTCTGCGGATTGTTGCCGTTGCCGCTGTTGACGTCGGCGCCGCCGCCGGTGTCGGTGCCGTCGCTGTTGTAGCGCAACACGTTCTGCGCCGGCAGGTTCCACACCTTGGTCGCGCCGGCCTCGGCGACCAGCGCGATCTGGTCGGCGCGGAACCAGTTCTCCGGGCCGAACACCTTGGTCGCGGTGAACTGCAATTGCGACACCTTGTTGCGCGTGTAGCCCTGGATCTCCTGACCGGGTGCGAAGTTGCCGAGCTGGCTGACGAAGCGGTTGTACGGCGCCGGGATCAGCCCGTTGAGCGGGGAGAGACCGGCGAACAGCAGTTCCACCGCGTCGATCTGCAGCGGCTGGTTCGGGCGGTAGCTCAACTCGCCCTGCAGGGCGATGCCCGGGCCTTCGAGCTGGGTGTTGAAGCTCACGCCGTAGAGGCGGATGTTCTTCGGATACTCGACGAAGTAGCTGCCGCTGTTCGGCACCGTGCTGGTCACGGTGATGCCGCTGATCAGCGGCAGGCGGCTCGAGTAGTTCAGGAAATAGAAGCCGAATTCGGTGTTGTTGAGGTTCTCGGCGACGTAGTGCGCGGCGACGCCGTACTGGCCGTATTCGCCGGGGTAACGGTCGCGCACGCGCCGCACCGTCTCCGCGCACGAGGTGGCGAGCAGCGCCGCCAGCGGATTGCTGCCGGCATTGAGGATGCTGGCGCCGCCGAAGGCGGGATTGTCGCTGGCCGCCCCGCCGAAGCACACCGCGTAGTACTTCTCCGGGTTGTTGACCGGCTGCGGCACCAGGCCGAACGGCAGCGAGGCATAGGTGCCGCCGATGGTGGCGAAGTCGTTGGTCGAGAAATACGTTCCCGCCGGATCCGGATTGGTCTGCGCGAACTCGAGCAGGTACGTGGCCTCGACCGAGAAGTTCTGGGTCAGGTTGTACGAGCCCCAGAGCATGTTGACCGGCAGCAGGGCCTCCTTCAGCTCGGCACCGGCGACGTGCAGTTGCGAGACGTCCACCGGATTGATGACGTTGATGCCGCCCTGGATGAAGGTGCTCTCGCCCCAGCTCAGCACCTGGCGACCGAAGCGCACCGTGCCCTGCTGATCGTGCACGGTGAAGTTGTCGAACACGAACGCATCGAGCATGCGGAAGCGGTGCCCGACCTGGTTCTTGGCGAGGCTGGTCAGCTTGTCATTGGTGGCGTTGGCGAAATCGTAGAAGTAGCTGGCGCGGAAGAACGCGCCGAGATTCTGGCCGTAGTTGACGTGCAGCTCGCTGGTCGCCTTCACCGCGTTCGAGAACGCGCTGCCGGAGTGGTAGTTGAGATCGCCGTCGTCGTGGTTGGCCGAGAACGCGCCGGTCGCGGCGCGTTGCTGCGCGTTCGGCAGTTGCCCGACCAGCGGGTTGTAGTGCGCCTTGGCGACGTTGTGCGGGCTCGGGTCGTCGAGGCGCACGGAGACGCCGTAGGACAGCGTGGTGTTGAGCGTGCCGTGCAGGCCCTCGGCCTCGCCGAACTCGATCGCGTGGGCCGGACGGGCGGCGTAGCCGGCCAGCGCCAGGGCGATGGCCGCGGGCAGCAGCGAAGCGCGCGCGGTGTGGAAAGAAATTCGCGTGGTCATGGTGCGTGTCCCCTTGGCCGGTTACTGCGTGCGGATGACGGAAGGATTGGCGATCAGCACGGCCTGGCCGCCGGAGGCGATCATGCTCGCCATCTCGCCCTGCATTTCCGCGGTGACCGCGGGCGATGCGGTCAGATCGAGCAGCGAACCGTGGCTGCCCTGCGTGAAGCGCACGACGCCGCGGATGCTGGCCGCCTGGGTGGTCGAGGTGAGGCTGGACAGGCCGAGCGCGGCGAGCAGCGGCTCGGTGCCGGACAGCGGGTGCGTCGGCACCGCGTTCGGAATCACCTGATCGGACGGATGGGTGGCGTCGCCGACCACTTCCTGGGCGAGGATGCTCTTGCCCGCGGTGGCGAAGGCGAAGTTGATCGAATCGCCGGAATCGACCACGGTCTGCGCCGCGATCAGGAAGGCGTCGTAGTTCGGCGTGCCCTGCTGCAGGCCGGCCTGGGCGAGGCCGGCGTGGATCACCGGACCGAACGTCGGCGAGGCGTCGAGCAGGCCGACCACGCCGCCGCCCGGCACGTTCAGCACGCCGACGGTGACGTGCGGATCGATGGCGACGAACGCCGTGCCGATGATCGAGCCGAGCGACTGGCCGACGAAGCTGATGCGCGAGCCGTCGAAATCGCCGGTCGGGTTGCCGGAATAGCTGAGCGTGGGAATCGCGCGGGTCAGCTCCATCAGATCGGCATTGGCCTGGCGCAGATTGTCGCGCGAGGTGAGCAGGCTGCGCAGGTTGATGAAATACGTGCCGGACGGGTCGATCTTGCCGTCCGGGCCGGGCGCCTGGGTGGCGTTGTTCTCGAGATCGAGATCGAACGTGCGTTCGCCGGTCATCAATCCGGCCGCTGGCGTGCCGGCGAGCAGTTGGTTGTGGAAGAAGGGATTGGTCGGATCGGTGAGGCCGTGCAGCGGCGCGTCGATCGCGATCACGGCGAAGCCTTGCTGTGCCATCGTCGCGGCGATGCCGAGCATGTCGGTGCGGTTGCGGGTGATGCCGTGCTGGAAGATCACGATCGGCCAGCCGGCGGCCGGCTTGGTCTGCTTCGAGTTCGCATTGGGCACGGTGAGCAGCACCGGAATCGTCTGCGTCGACGTCGCCACCGGCAGCGGGTTGGCGAAGGTGACGTTGGTCGAAGTCGGGTCGAGGCCGACCTTGTCGAAGGGCGGCACGTAGGCGCCCGGCGCGGCATGCCAGAACCCCTGCAGCGGCGCGAGCGGATTCTGCGCCGACGGCGGGCTCAGGTAATACGGAACCTGCAACACGCCGACGTAGATGTCGGCGTTCGGCGGCAGGGCGGCCACCTGGGCGAGATTCAATCCGGTCGGGACGACCTGCGCGACCGGCGCCGGCGTGTGTTCGATGCGGCTGTCCACCGCCTGCATCACCGGCGTGATGCTCTGCGTGGTGGCCACCCAGGACAGCACGACGCGCAGGTCGGTGCGGGCGTTGTCGAAGGCGTCCAGCGCCGCCTCCTGCGAATTCACCAGCCGCCGCAGCGGCTCCAGCGCGCAGGCTTGCGCGGCGGGCAGCAGCGGATCGGTCGAGGCGCCGTTGACGCACAGCGGGTTGGTGCGCTTGGCGAGGAAATACGTGGTGTCGGGCGTGACGTCGTTGCCGTTCGCATCGGTGATGCTCGGCGACACGCCGGGATTGAGCTCGCCGCCGTTGCCGAGCAGCACCGCCATGTACGAGGTGAGCTGTTTCAGTGGCCGGGTCGGAACGATCGCGAGCGTGCGCCCGCTCGTGTCCGAAGGCGCGAGCGTGACCACGAATTCCTGCGGCGACTTCAATTCGCGCACGATGCTGGTGACGCCGCCGCCGGGTCCGGTCAGGGTCACCTCGAACACCCGCACGGTGCCGCCGGGACCGCCGACGAGGCTGGCGGCCTTCGGCGCGACGCTGAAGGTGGTGGTCCACGGCGTGAGCGTGCCGAAACCGTCCAGCGCGTTCAGCGCCACCTGCGGATCGCCGTAGTTGGCCGGATTGGCCACCGGGATGTTCAGGGTGAGATCGGTGGTGCCGGCGAGCAGCAGATTGGTCGGGAACGGCACCACGGCGTTGCTCGGATCGAACCGGGCGGTGATGACGCCGGTTGCTGGAGTGCCATTGCCGTTGGTGGCGGGCGGCGTATCGACCGCGCGCGAGCTGTTGCTGCCGCCACCGCATGCCGACAGCAAAAGAGACAACGACAGCGCCAAGAGCAAACTCAGTCGGGCCTGCATAGGGATTTCCTGGTAGTGATGTGGGAGCGCAACGACGCCCGTATCATAGGTAGTTCAAACGGGCGTTGGCAACGGGAATTTAACGGTGTGCGTCGCGCGCGCTGCTGCGATGCAGCACATCAGACGAGTCGCGCAAAATGGAATTCTATATTTATATACTCCGGGCGATCCCGGCGGCGGCGTCGGGCGGCAACACCTCGGCCGCGCGGAACGGCCGCGGCGCGTAGCCGAAGTCGCGCGCCGCGGCGTCGTTGTCGGCGATCAGCGGTTCGCGCAGGCGCGCGAACGCGGCGCCGGCGGGCGCGCCGCGCCAGCAACGAGCCGCCAGGCGCAGCAGCGGGATCGGCAACGGCACCGGCAGCACGAAGCCCGGGACCGCCGCGCGCAGGCGCAGCAGCAGCGCGTCGAACCGCAGGCGCTCGCCGCCGCCCAGGGGGTAGGTCTTGCCGTGCGTGAGCGGACGCTCGAGCACCGCCAGGCAGGCTGCGGCGAGGTCGGCGGCGTGCACCGGCTGACGCAGGCCGCAGGCGCCGAGCGGCAGCGGCAGCACGCGCCAGCGGCGCAGGAAGCGCACGATCGGGGCGAGGCTGCGGTCGTTGCCGGCGCCGTAGATCAAGGTCGGCCGGAACACCGTGCAGGCGATGGCGCGGGCGGCGGCGAGCTCGTGCAGGGCGTCCTCGGCCGCGACCAGGCGTGCGGCGAGCGCGCGTTCGGCGGGGTCCGGCGATGCGCGCTTGCTCTCGGCGCTCATCGAGCTCAAGGCGACGATGCGCCGCAGCCGCGTGTGCGGATAGCGCGCGAGCCAGCCGACGAAGGCATCGAGCGGACCGAGGCTGAGCGCGCCATCGACCGCGGGCCAGGCGAAGCGGGCGTCGGTGAGGTCGGCGCGCAGCCACGTCGCCCCGGACGCATCCGCGGGCGGGGCGCGGCTCACCGCGATCAAGCGGTATGCGGCGCCGGCCTGTTGCAGCAGATGACGGCCGACCGCGCCGCTGGCGCCGAAAACGAGCAGGGTGGCGGGCGAATCGGGCATGCGGGTGAGGTTGCCACGGGTCCTTGGCTTGCGCGGCGCCGGGGCTTTCGCTATTCTTTACAGTCTTTCGTTCGACGCCAAGGGCTCCAGGGTTTCCGATGAAAACGATCAGCGCCAACGCCGCGACGGTCAAGCGCGACTGGTACGTGGTCGATGCCAGCGGCAAGACGCTCGGCCGCCTGGCCAGCGAGCTTGCGCGCCGCCTGCGCGGCAAGCACAAGCCGGTCTACACGCCGCACGCCGACACCGGCGACTACTTGGTCGTGATCAACGCCGAGAAGATCGCCGTCACCGGCCGCAAGCTGGACGACAAGATGTATCACCGCTTCACCGGCTACGTCGGCAACCTGAAGTCGATGCCGCTCAAGGAATTGCTGGCCCGGCATCCGGAACGCGCCATCGAGATCGCGGTCAAGGGCATGCTGCCGAAGAATCCGCTCGGCCGCGCCATGTACCGCAAGCTCAAGGTGTACAAGGGTCCGGACCATCCGCACGCGGCGCAGCAGCCGCAGGCGCTGGAAATCGGCATTTGAAGCGAGTCCCTTCGCGCTAAAACCGCACCTCCGGGTGCGGACTCTGCAAAAGGCTAACGATCCATGGCGACGCAACAACAATACGGCACCGGCCGCCGCAAGTCCTCCGCCGCACGCGTGTTTCTGCGCCCCGGCAAAGGCGGCTTCTCGGTCAACGGCAAGCCGCTCGACGACTATTTCGGCCGCGAAACCGCGCGCATGATCGTGCGCCAGCCGCTCGAGCTCACCAAGCTCGGCGACAAGTTCGACATCCTGGCGACGGTCGAGGGCGGCGGCATTTCCGGTCAGGCCGGCGCGATCCGGCTCGGCCTCGCGCGCGCGCTGGTCGAATACGACGAGGCGCTGAAGACGCCGCTGCGCAAGGCCGGGTTCATGACCCGCGATGCGCGCGAGGTGGAGCGCAAGAAGGTCGGCCTGCACAAGGCGCGGCGCGCCACCCAGTTCTCCAAGCGCTGATCGCCGCTCGGCATTCCCCGTTCTTGGGGGATCGTCTAATGGTAGGACTGCAGACTCTGACTCTGCCTATCTAGGTTCGAATCCTAGTCCCCCAGCCAGAAAACACGCAGGGCCCCGAATGGGGCCCTGCGTGTTTTCTGGCCGGGGCGGGCTGGCCGATGCAGAGCCTATGTTCGACACTTTCGGCAGGGACGGCCGAAAGTGAACAGCGCAGCCGCGCAGCGGCGAAGCTGGCCCGAAGGGCCGAGTGCAGGGATGCACGAGGTAGATCCTAGTCCCCCAGTCAATCACCAAGGGCCCCACTCGGGGCCCTGCGTGTTTCCGGCCGGGGCGGACTGGCCGATGCCCGTCAGTCCGCGCCGATCCGCTGTCCGCGCACGGCGTCGTCGACGCTCGAATAATCGAGCGCGGCGGGCGGCAGTTGCGGCAAGCCCGCGCGCAGCAGCGCCTCGCGCGCGGCGTCCTTCAGTCGCGCGACGCGGATCTCGATGCCGCGCGCGGCGAGCCACGCGCAGAATTCCGCGAGCGCCTCGAGCACGGTGCTGTCGAGATCGGGCGACTCCTCCAGACTGAGGATCACCAGCCGCACCTCGGCGCGCGCGAGCACCTCGCGCTGCGCTTCGGCGAGCAGCGGCTCGGCATTGGCGAAGAACAGCGGCTCCTCCGGGCGCAGCACCAGCATCTCGGGCACGGTGACCGCGCCGGCGTAGCGCGAGGTGCTGACGTAGTCGTGCTCGCCGACGCGGCCGAGCACGCTCAGGCGTGGGGTGGCGAGCGAACGCAGCAGCATGGCGAGGCTGAGCGCGATCGCGGCGAGCAGACCGTCGAGCACGCCGAACACCAGCACCGCCGCCACCGCGGCGAGCGCGAGCATGCGGTCGCGTCGCCAGCGGACGTAGACCGCGAAAGCGGAGAGTCGCAGCGATTTGCTCACCGCATGGATCACGATCGCGGCCAGCAGCGGCTGCGGGATGCGCTCGATCCATGGCAGGAACAGCGCGACCAGCACGAACACCACGACCGCGGCGACGACGCCGGCCAGGCGCGACTGCGCGCCGGCGGCGGCGTTCGCCGAGGTGGCGGAATAGCCGGCGCCGACCGGCGTGCCGTGCAGCAGGCCGGCGGCGACATTGGCGATGCCGAGCGCGACGAGATCGCGGTTCGGCTGCACGCGCTCGCCGTGACCGAGCGCGCAGCTGCGGATCGAGCCGTACGACTCGGCGTAGAGAATGAACATCAGGGCCAGCGCGAACTCGCTTGTCGGCAGCCATTCCGCGCCGGACGGCAGCACGAACCGCGGCCAGGCGAGCGCCAGCCGCACCGGTCCGACCAGCGCCACGCCGTGCGCCGCCAGCCACGGCGCCGCGGCGATGCCGACGAGAATGACCAAGAACGGCGCCGGCACGCGCCGCAGGCGTTCCAGCACCATCAGCGCGGCGAGCGCGCCGAGGCCGGTGGCGAGGCTGGCGGGCTGCCAGGCACCGATGCCGCGCAGCAGTTCGAGCAGCAGCGCCGGCACCGGTGCGGGTTCAATGCGCACGCCGGCGATGTGCGGCCACTGCTTGACGATGATGACGAGCGCCAGACCGAAGGCATAGCCGCGCAGCACCGGGCGCGCGATCAGGTTCGACATCGCGCCGAGGCGCAGGCCGCCGGCGAGCAGGAACGCCACGCCGGCGCCGACCACCAAGAGCGAGGCGAGCTCCGCGCGCCGCGCCGGATCCTCGCCGGCCAGCGTCGCCGTCGCCGCCGCCAGCACCGCGGCGGAAGACGACGTGGCGGTGACGATGGCGTGGCGGCTGCGGCCGATCAGCGCGTAGGCGACGAGGCCGCAGAACAGCGCGAGCACGCCCGCCTGCGGCGGCAGATTCGCCAGACCCGAGTAGGCGACCGCTTCCGGCAGCAGCAGTCCGGCGATCGAGATACCGGCGACAAGATCCGCCGACGCGTGGCGCGGCGCGTTGTCCATGGCCGCGATCCTGCCCGATACCCGCGTCCGGCCCGAGCGCCGCCGACGCGTGGCCGGCGGCGGACGGACGGGATCAGAAGTCGCGGGTCAGGCGCACGCCGAACGTGCGCGGCTGGATCGGGATGATGTAGGTCTGCGCGCCGCAGACGGCGGTCGCGCACTCGGCGTAGCGCGCGATCTCGCCGCGGTTGTCGAACGCGTTCTTGAGATAGAAATCGAGCGACCAGAGGTCCTTGCGCAGGCCCGCGGAAAGATCGACGCTGCCGTAGCCCGGCAGCTCGCCGAGGATGGCGTTGTCGGCCAGGCGCAGATCCGAGCGGCGCCGGCCGACGGCGACGCCGGCCGCCTGCACGTAGGCGTCGTAACCGTGCAGGTCGAAGTTGTAGCGCGCCACGACATTGCCCTTCGCCCGCGGCGTGATCGGCAGCCGCGTGCCTTCCGGCGCGATGTCCGGGAAGTTCGGATCGCCGACGCTGCAATCGGTAATCGGGTTGCCGTTGGCGTCGGTCTTGCCGCAGTAGTTGGCGGTCAGCTTGGCGTCGTACAGCGCGAGGCCGGCGGACAGCGTGAGATTGTAGCTCGCCGCCCACACCAGGTTGGATTCGAAGCCGCGGATGCGCGCCTGGTTGGCGTTCTTGATCTCGGTGAGTCCGTTCGCGCCGACCACGGCGAACTGGAAGTCCTTCCACTTGTCCTGGAACAGCGCGCCGTTCCAGACCAGGTGATGATCGAGCCACTCGGTCTTCCAGCCGAATTCGTAGTTGTCGAGGAAGTCGGCCTTGTACGGCGGCAGCGTGCCGCGGCGGTTGATGCCGCCGGGACGGAAGCCCTGCGAGAATGTGGCGTAGATCATCTTGTCGGGCGCGAGCTTGTAGGTGAGGTTGGCGCGGCCGATCGAATCGTTCTGTTTGGTGCCCTTGTCGAGGTTCGTGCACGGCGCGCCCTCGAACTGCACCGGGCTGAAGCAGGCGGCGACACCGGTGGAACTGCTGTAGCCGGTGCTGAAACCGAAGAAGCCCTTGAGGCTGTCCTCGGTGTGGAAGTAGCGCGTGCCGACGGTGGCGGTCAGACGGTCGGTGAAGTCGAACGAGGCCTCGCCGAACACCGCGCGGTCGTTGTCGTTGCGCCGCTGGCGGGTGAGCCAGATCGTGTTCGGCCAGCCCGGCACGGTGAGATCCGCGCCGAGGCCGGTGATCTGGTAGTCCTGCAGGATGTCGTGCGACTGGCGCTGCTCGAAGGCGCCGAGCACGACACGGAAGCGCAGGTCCTTCGGCGAGGACACGCGCAGCTCGTTGCTGGTCTTGCGGTACTTGTCCTCGGCGTGGATGTACTGCGCCGGGTTGATCAGATTGCCGTTGTTGTCGTGGATGTAGGCGCCGTAGCCGTACAGCGTGTCGTACCAGAACGAGTAGTCGCTGTAATCCTGATCGTAGTGGTCGCTGCGGTTGAGGTGGGCGAAGGCGTAGACCACGTCGAAGTTGCCGATCTTGCCCTGCACGGTCAGCGCCTGCTGGATCCAGCGGTCCTCGGAATCCTCCGGATAGAAGTGCGTGACCTTGAGGTCGCCGACGTGCGGATCGAAGGCGTAGATGCCGTTGACGTGCGCCGCCTGGCCGACCACGCTCGGCAGGATCGACCAGTTGTCGTCGAGGTCGATCTTGAGCGCCGCGCGCGCGCCGCGGGTGTCGGCGAAGTTGTAGTCCTTGCGCACCGCGTTGGCATTGTTCGCGGTGATGCCGGAGGTCGGATAGGTGCGGGTGCCGTAGACGTTGTCGATGTAGCCCGGATCCTGCTTGCTCCAGCCGACCATGCGCAGCGCGATCGACGGCGTGAACGGAATGTTGACGTAGCCTTCGGTGAGGTAGCCGGTGTTGCCGTGATCGACGGTGTTCACCTCGGCGCTCGCGCTGGCGGAGAACGCCGTCGGATCGGGCTTGTTGGTGATGATGCGGATGGTGCCCGCCTGCGAGCTCGCGCCGTACAGCGTGCCCTGCGGGCCGGCCAGCACCTCGATGCGCTCGATGTCGTAGATGTGCGGGTCGATCGCGCCGACGATGGTGGTGATCGGCTCCTCGTCGAGGTAGACGCCCACGCTCGGCTGCGGACCGGAGTGGTTGCCGTTGCTGCCGCTCTCGACACCGCGCATCGACACCTGGCCGAAGCCCGGCTGGTAGGCGCCCTGCGACGAGCTGGTCGAGACCATCGGCAGGAACTTCACGTAGTCGTTGAAATCGGCGACGTTGAGCTGGGTCAGCTTGTCGGTGGTGAGCACGTCGATGCTGATCGGCACGTCCTGCACGTTCTCGACGCGCTTCTGCGCGGTCACCGTGATCGTGCCGAGCTCGTGCGCCTTGGCTTCGCCCTCGCTGCCCTGGCCCTGCGCCGCCGGCGGGCTCTGCTCGGGATCGGCGTCGGCGAACGCCGGCGCGAAGCAGGCGAGGTGGATGGCGGTCGCCAGCGGCAGACGCGCGATGCCGATGCGGCCGATGCGACGCAGGCGGTTGCGGACCGGATGTTTCATGGGCGACTCTCCCCGGATGGCAGTGATGTTGTATTTTCCACAAGTGTACTTTGTTGCATGGCGCCGCGGTAGCCGGCCAGCGCCGGTCCCAGCGCGGCGCGCAGCGGCTCCAGCCATGGCGCGAAGTGCTGCCAGTGGTCGACGCCGTCGCGGTAGATCGGCCGGCGCACCTGTTCGGCGCTGGCCGTGCGTACCGGCCGCCGGTTCTCGAAGAAGCGCAGACACGCCTCCTCGAACGGCAGACCGAGATAGTCGAGCAGGCGGCGCACCTCGCACTCGGTGTCGGCGACGAGGTCCTCGTAGATCACGCGATGCACGCGCCCCGGCAGCACCGCGTCGAAATGGTCCATCAAGGCGACGTAGTCGCGGTAGTAGCGACCGAGATCGGTCAGGCTGTAGGCGAAGTTCTGGCCGCGGGCGAAGTGCTGGCGGAAACACGACACGCAGCACGCCAGCGGATGCCGGCGCGCGTCGATGATCTTCGCGTTCGGCAGGATCAGGTGGATCAGGCCGATGTGGGCGAAGTTGTTCGGCATCTTGTCGATGAACCGCGGCCGGCCGAGCTTGCGGTGGATGCGCGTGCGCTCCAGGTATTGCGCGCCGAGCGCGGCGAGCTCCGCGGCCGGCAGCCGCGCCAGCGCGTCGTGGTAGAGGCCGTCGCGTCCGGCCAGGCGCCGCAGGCCGCGGGTGATGCCGATGATCTCGGGCAGTTCCATCGTGCCTTCCACCTGCGAATGGCTGGCGAGGATCTGCTCGATCAGGGTGGAGCCCGCGCGCGGCAGGCCGACGATGAAGATCGGGTCGGGCGCGGTGCAGCCGGCGCCGGCGCGGGCGCGGAAGAACGCCGCGGTATACATTTCCCGCACGCGCGCCAGCCGCGCCGTGGTGTCGTCGGCACGATACGGCACCTGGCGCAGGCGCAGCGCATTGCCGGCGGCGTAGTGCGCGAACGCGTCGGCGTACGCGGCGCGGTCTTCCAGCGCCTTGGCGATGGCGAATTCGAAGTGCAGGCGGTGCTCGGCGGCGAGATCGGGGCGGGTCAACGCGCGCCGCATCGTCGCGAGCTCGGCGTCGCTGAAGCGGAAGGTTTTGAGATTGGCGAGACTCCAGTAGGCCTCGCCGAAATCGGGGTCGAGCTCGATGCAGCGGCGATAGGCCTCGATCGCACGCGCGCCGTGGCCGGCGGTCTTGAGCGCATGGCCGAGGCTCAGCCACACCGCGGCCTGGCGCGGGTATTCGCCGAGCAGTTCGGTGTAGATCGCGATGGCGGGCTCGTAGTCGCCGGTGCGGCACAGCACCGCCGCCTTGAGGTTGCGATACGCCGGCTGGCCCGGCTCGTCGGCCAACAGCCGATCGAGCTCGGCGATCGCCTCGCGCGACTTGTTCACGCGATGCAGGACGATGGCGTAGTTGTGGCGCGCCTCGCGGAACTCCGGCGCCAGCTCGAGGCAGCGTGCGAGCAGCAGCTCCGCGTCCTCGCTGCGGTCCAGCCGCGCGGCCAGTTCCGCGAGCATGCGGATCGCGACGACGTCGGTCGGCGCCTGCTTCAGGTGTTCTCGCAGCAACGCCTCGGCTTGCGGCAGCCGATTCGCCGCCAGCAGGCCGGCCGCGCGCATCAGCGTCGGATCGTGCACGGCGTGGCGCACGTGCTCGAGGTAGGCCCGGGCCGCGCCGGCGCGGTCGCCGCCGGCGTCGAGCAGATCGCCGAGTTCGCGCCAGCCCTGCGGGGTACGTGGCTCGCGCGCGAGCTCGGCGCGCAACGCGGCGATGGCGGCAGCGGCGGACGGGCGCGGCGGCACGCGCTCGCGCGATCCGGTTTCCCCCGCCGCAACAGCCATGCGCCGCTCCCCGTCGGTGTGTCGCGCAAGCATAGGGAGTTGACCGGAGTGCCGCAACCGGCCGGCGTGCGGCCAGCGAACGCGGCCGGATCAGGTGGCGCCGGAGAACACCGGCGGATCGAGCAACCAGTCGCGCAGCGCGGCCTTCTCCAGTGGCCGGCTGATGAAATAGCCCTGCGCCAGGTCGCAGCCGTAGGCGCGCAGCCGCGCCAGCACGTCGGCGTGCTCCACGCCCTCGGCGACGATGGCGCGGCCGAGCTGATGGCCGAGTTCGATGATCGAGCGCACGATCGCGGCGTCGTGCTCGTTGGCGAGCATCTCGCCGGTGAACGAACGGTCGATCTTGAGCTCGGTGAACGGCAGATGCTTCAGATGCACCAGCGAGGAATAGCCGGTGCCGAAGTCGTCGATCGACAGGCCCACGCCGAGTTCGCGCAGGCGCCGGCAGGTGGCGGTGGCGAGGGCGACGTCGCCGAGGATGCCGCTCTCGGTGATTTCGATGGTGAGGTGCTGCGGCGCGAGATCGTGCGCGTGCAGCGCCGCGGCGATCACGTCGGCGAGTTCGCGGTCGCGCAGATTGTGCGGCGACAGGTTCACCGACACGCCGACCGGCAGCCCCGCTGCCTGCCACTCGCGGCAGTCGCGGATGGCGCGGTCCAGCACCCAGCGCAGGAGGCGGTCGCTGGTCTCGCTCGATTCGATCAGCGGCAGGAATTCGTCCGGCAGCAGGCGGCTGCCGTCCGCACGATTCCAGCGCAGCAGCGCCTCCACGCGGAGGGTGCGGCCGGAGACGATATCGACCTGCGGCTGGTAGTGCAGCACCAGATGCTCGTCGTCGATGCTGCTGCGCAGTTCGCTGATCCGCTGGATGCGCGCGGGCGAATGCACGTCGAGGGAAGCGTCGTAGCGCATGATGCCGCTGCGCGCGGCCTTGGCGGCGTACATTGCGACGTCGGCGCGGCGCATCAGCGTGGTGGGGTCGCTGCCGTGCTCGGGGCAGTGGACGATGCCGATGCTGGCGCTGACCACGAGCTCGTGCCCCTCGATCGGAAACGGCTGCTTCAGCGCGGCGAGCAGCTGCCGGGCGAGCTGGCTGGCGTCCTCGGCGTGCGTGAGCTCGCCGACGACGACGGCGAATTCGTCGCCGCCGAGGCGCGCGATCGTGTCGCTGGCGCGCAGTTGCGCGCGCATGCGTGCGCCGACGTTGGCGAGCAGGATGTCGCCGGTGTAATGGCCGAACGTGTCGTTGATCTCCTTGAAGCCGTCGAGGTCGAGGAACAGCAACGCGAACGACGTGCCGTGCCGGCGCGCGGCGTGGATGCTCTGCTCGATGCGGTCGTGCAGCAGCATGCGGTTCGGCAGGCCGGTGAGCACGTCGTGCAGCGCCTGGTGCTGCAACGCCTCCAGATGCGCCTTGCGGTCGCTGACGTCGCGCAGGATGCCGATCCAGTGCGCCGCCGCGCCGGCGCCCGGCACCGGCATGAGATGCAGCTCCAGCGCATAGGGCGTGCCGTCCGGCCGCAGCGCGGTGGTTTCGGTCTCGAACGGCTCGCCGCGACGCACGCGCTCGTGCAGCGCGTCCCAGGCGCTGGCCGATTCGGCCGCCAGCGGCAGTTGCGCCAGCGAGCGGCCGAGCACGGCGTCGCCGGCAAAGCCGGTGATGCGCGCGAAGCCCTGGTTGACGAAGGTGATGCGCAAGGGATCCGCGCCGTCGGCGCGGCGCATGATGACGAAGCCCTCGGTGGCGTTTTCCACCGCCGAACCGAGCAGACGCAGTTGTTCGGTGGCGCGCTCCAGTTCCTGGGTGCGCGTGCGCACGCGCGCCTCGAGCTCGTCGTTGGCGCGCCGCAGTTCGTCCTCCAGGCGCTTGCGCTGGAAGAATTCCGGCACCGCCGCGGCGTGCACATGCGCGGCGCTGGCCGCGGACACGCCGTGGCGGCGCGCGTATTCGGCCAGATGCGCCTCGATCCGCGCCGGCGGCGCCATGATGAAACGGCAGTGCTCGCCGCCGCAGGCCAGGCATTCCACCTCGACCGCGACCAGCGGCACGCCGAAACTTTCCTCGCACCAGCCCGAGGAATAGCCGGCGTTCATGATGCACACCGGCACGTCGCTGCACCGCCCCTTGGCCAGCCAGGAATGCGACTCGAACGAATACGGATGATCGTACAAAAGGTAATAGTTCTCGTCCGGCGACGGCCGCGATTCCGCGCTGATGTCGACGAACGCCCAGCCGGAAAACGCGAAATGGATCGGGCCGGCGGAAAGATTGTCGATCGGGTCGTGCACCGCCATCTTCCGCTGGAAGCTGCGCGCATCGGCCTTGCCGATGGCGTGGGCGAGGTCGTACAGCAGGTTGTTGGCGACGCTGCGCGCTTCGATTGCGCCCTTGTCCTGGTACAACTTCGTCACCAGCTCGACGAACTCCACCGACAGCGACGCCGCGCGCAGCAGCACATAGCGTTCGCCGGCGATGGCGATGGTGGCGGTGTCGGGCTGCTCGACGCGATGCGCGAAATAGCGTGCGACGTACTCCTGCGCGCGCAGGAACGGCGCCTCGAATTGCGCCGGCACGTTGACCGTGGTCAGACGCTCGGGATGCGGCAGGCGCGGTTGGCCGAGCCGGACGAGCTCGGCCTCGAGTTCGGCGATGCGCGCGAGCAGTTCCTCGCGTCTCGGCGCCGCGGCGGACGGCTCGGTGCTGCCGTGGACGGAGCGTGTCGGACGCTTGCGGCTCATGCCTGCGCGGCTCGCCCGAGGTGAGCGCAGTGTAGTTCAACGCCGCGCCCGCGGCTAGGCGCGCGGCCTGCACCGACACCACCTGCGCGGTGCGCGATCGTGCCGTACGCCGTACCGAAAGGGAGCGACCGCTACTGGCGCGTGGCGCTGCCGGACAGCAGCACGGCGCCGGGGAACTGCGGATCGCGGGTCGCGCCGCCGTCGGCGCTGCGCACCTCGTGGAGCAGGAGCGGGGCGATGTCGCGCGTGCGTCGACGCAGCTCCATCAGCACCCGCACCAGGCGCGCGAACGCCTCGGCGAGGTGGCTGTAGAGTTCGGCGATGCTGGCGTTGAGCGCGTTCGCAAGTTCGTGATACGCGCGGCTGCCTAAATCGAGGAAATAGCCGACGTTCACCAGCCGCCGCGCGGCCTGCTCGGGATAGAGCCCGGCGAGCAGCAGGCAACGGTCGCCGACGTCGCGCAGCTCCTGCTTGCGGCGCGTGCCGGAAGCCGCGTGGGCGAGCAGGAAATCGATGGCGACGGCGTTGCGGTGCAACTGCACGTCGCGGGTGTGCGCCATCAGCAGGAACACGAGATAGCTCTCGAGTTCCTCGTCGAGCCGGGTCGCGGCGCCGTCCTCGGCCTCGTGCACCAGATCCGTCCAGAGCGCGAGCTGCGGCACATCGGTCAGGATCGCGGTCATCGGCGGTTGCTCAGCGGCCGTGTCTAGCTTTCATGTAGCAAATTCCGGGCCGGTCAGGCAAGGGCCGCACGGGGCGGCGACGCGTTTTGTGACGGAGTTGGCGCGATGAACGATGGCTTCCGACAACCTGATGAGCGCTGTATTTCCGTCTGCCGCCTCTCCCGCCAGGGCTTTTCGCTTCGCTTGTGATGAAAGACCTGCAAGCGAAGCGAACGACGTATCAGCCTGCGACGAACGAGTCGTATACGGAGCCTTCATCCCTTCACAAAATCCTCGTGCAGGTCCTCCGAGGGATGCTCTGCTTTCGAGGTGTTTCTTGGTTACTTCTTTGCACCAGCAAAGAAGTGA
>JAJPHA010000108.1 GCA_021325475.1 Rhodanobacteraceae bacterium
CTCACCCGGTTCGCCGCGTGCGGGCCGCAGCCGTTGGTCGTGGTGTTCGCGGCGGCGTAGGCATAGGCCCCCGCCGCATTCGTCGAGTAGTCGTCCTTCCACGCCAGATTCCCGCTCGGCGTATAGCCGTAGTGCACCGGCGTACCCGTGCTCCGCGTCGCCTGCGTCAGCCGCTGCAGGGCGTCGTGAGTGAAGGATTCTGCGTTGGTGGCGCGCAGACTGCGCGATTGACTGACCAGGTTCCGGAACGAGTCGTAGCCGTACACGAACTGGTCCGTACTACCCCAGTTCAGTTGATACGCCTGGCCGGTCGAGTCGTACTCGACGTGGTTGCCGGTGAGACCGCCGTAGAACCATTCCCCGGTGACGTGTCCCCACTCGTTCGCCGCCGTCGCCGTCCAGTACGTGGTCGTGCCGTTGTCGGTGAGCGACTGCAACTGGCCAAAGCTCGTGTACGTGCGCTTGACCGTAAGCCCGCTCGGGTACGTGTGCGTGTTCGGCCGCCCGGCGCTGTCGTAGTCCATCGCCGAGTTCAGCACGACGTTGCCCGATTCGTCGATCGTGGTCGTGATCGTCGACAACCGCGCCGTCGCCGCCTCGTAGCCGTAGCTCTCCTGCCACACCGGGGTGGCCGTGAGCGGCGGCACCGTCGGCCCGCTGCCGCGGCGGCGTTGCACCGTGCCGAGTGCGCCGATGCCATGGAGCGGATCGTAGCTCCACGTGTCACGCTCGGCGCGATTGTCGATGCCGGCACCGGTCGGCGGCACCTCGGTGCGTTCGAGCATGCGCCCCAGCGCATCGCGCCCGGTCACGCTCGTCACCACCCCGCGCGCATCGGTCTGGCCCAGCAGCTCGCCGAGGGCGTCGTAGGCGAACGTCCACCGGCCCTGGTCCGGATCAACGCTCTGCGTGCGCTGGCCGAGCGCATTGTACGTAGCCGCGGCAAGATTGCCCTCGGGGTCCGTCACCGCCGCCACGTGACCGTTCGGTTCGGTCCAGTAGTTCGTCACCAGCGCCGTCGGCGTGCCGTTCAGGATCGGCTGTTCCGTCACCTGCATCAGCTCGCCGCGCGCGTTCACCGCCCGGATCGTGCGCAGACACAGGTTCCCCGCGGCCGCCGTGCAACTGCCGTCTGCGTTCATCGCCACCTGGGTATCGTGCACGGTCTCGGTGGTCTGCCGGCCCCGGTAGACGTAGTCCGTCTGCTGCCGGCTGTGCTGCGCCGTCAGATCGCTGTCGTCGATCACCTTCCGCGTCGGCCGGTTGAGCGCATCGTAGTGCCATGTCGTCAGATACGGCGTCGTGTCCGCGCTCGCGCCCACGAAAAACGGCGTGCTCCGCGCCGCCAGCGTGCCGAGATCGTCGTAGGCGCTGAGCGTGGCGATGAAGGTGCCATCGAAGCCGCGGTGCCCCGAACGAATGACCCGACCGAGCAGGTCGTACCAGGTCACCTCGGTCGGATACCCCGCCTGCACCCGTGTCACCCGATACGCGGCGTTCGCCTCGTAGGCCGGAGTGGCGAGGTCCTCGCCGACCAGGCTGCTCGCACAATGGCCGGGGCTCGGTGGCAACGTGCTCGTGTCCAGGCAGCCGTTGTAGGCGAAGGTGATCGCCGATTCGATCGCATTGTGCGCGGCGGTGTTGTCGAGATGGTCGATCTCGAGCGGCCGCCCGAACGGATCGTAGCGGGTGACGGTCTCGAGGCCGTTCGGATCGGTGGCGACGAGCACTTGACCGTCGCTCGGCTGGCGCGTGGTCGTCGTGGTTTGGCCGAGCGCGTTGGTGGTGGTCAGCACGAAATAGCCGTCGGCCGCGGCATTGCTGCCGTCCTTGGTGTAGACCAGGGCAGTGCTCCGCTCCGGGCTCAGTGCATCGGCCACGTCGCCGTGGCCGTCGGCCGAGGCGCCCGAGCAATGGCCGCTGGCATCGTAGCTCCCGAGACAGACCTTGGTCAGGGTCGGCAGGCCGTAGCTCGTCGTCGCGCTCGTCGCCGGGCAGGCGGGCGACGTCGTCGCCGTCGCCTGCGGATAGCACCAGGTCGTCACCGAACGCTGGCCGACGATGCCGGGTTGGATCGTCTTGGTTGCCGGCGTGCGATCGGCGTTCCAGGTGTAGCTCGTCGTGAGCGTCTGATCCGGGGCCGAGGCGCCAACCGGCAGCGGGTGGTTGGTCGAGTCCCAGACGACGTGCGTCGTCACCGTCGTGCCGGTGCGCCGGTCGATCCACCACTGGCCGGCGCCGGAGACGTCGAACGTGTTCGTCGTCGTGGTGGTGTGGCTGCCCAGGAACACGGTGCTGGCCGCACCGTCCGTGTACGCGACCACCTGCTCGGTGAGATTGCCGAAGGCGCAGGGGCCACTGCAGCCGCTCAAATGGGCCGGATTGTCCCAACCGGAGGTCGTCGCGCTCGCGCTCGCGGCATTGAGCGTATCGACCGTGCTGCTCAGCGCGCCGGTGCCGAGGTCGTAGCTCCTGACTACTTGCTCGTCGAGGAACGGTCGGTACACCATCGAGCCGGTCGGCACCGGCAGGCTCGTGCCGTGATCGCCCGGGCAGAGAGTCTGGCGGTTGCTGCGGTCGCAGCGCCAGTTGTCGATCTCGTCCTTGACGATCGTGTTGGTCGTGCCGGTCTGATTCGGCACCGAGGTCACGATCTCGGCGATGCGTCCGGTAAGCGGAAACTTCTGGTGGTAGGTGGTCGTGGTGCGCACCAGACGATGGTCGGTGGCATCGTCGCCGCTCTCGGCCACGATGGTGCGGAAACCGGCGAAACCGCGGCCGTAGTGGTTGTAGATGCCCTCGCCGTAGCCATACAACGCCGAGCGGAAGCCGGTGTATTGCGCGCCCGTGCCGGTGCTCTGGCCCATCCCGGCCACCACCGGCATCGAGCTTTGCACGTAGTAATGCCGCGCATCGACATAGCCGCTCTGGTTGCGCCCGTCCGGCACGCTGTAGAGCGCGACGCCGGCCTGACTGGCCGGCACCGACAGCGGCAGATAGGACCACGCCGCGAGATCGCCGAGGCCGTTGACCACGCCGTCGAGCAGGCCCGGCAGCGTCGGTGGCGACAGGCCGAGCGGGATGGGATTCGCGCTCGTCCGGACCGTGACGCCGCCGAAGCCCGGCGCCATACCGCGCTGTTGCGAGCCGCCGGGACCCGGCACACCTTGGTTCACGTTGGCGTAGAGCACGGCATGGCTGTCGAAGTAGCAGGGCCCGTTCGGGCAGGCGATCTGCGTGCCGTCCGGCAGCGCCGCGTTCGGTCCGTAGGTGCCGTCGGCGATCGTCGCGCACTGGTACAGCCCGTTGATCACGATGTTCGCCACGCAACCGGCGATCGTGCTGAGGTCCGCGAGCCCGTCGCCGAACAGGTCGTCGCCGCCGGCAGGCGGCTGGTTGGGATTGCCCAGGCGTCCGATCAGCGGCGTGTGCACCGGCATCACGCTGATGTGCGTGGCATCCGTCTGCACGAACTTGAGCATCGACAGGTGATACAGGCTGTTGTCGACCCCGCCTGGCGCAACGCCGTGATAGTTCGCCGTGCTATATGTCGCGATCACCGGCTCGCTGTTGAGCAGCGAGGGCATGTTGAGCGTGTTCGTGCCGGGGTCTTCGGGACATGCGTACACCGGGCACATCAGCGTGCCGCTGGCGTCGACCGCGGTCGGCGCCTGACCGTTGCTGCCCGGACATTCGCTGCCCGAAAAGTTGAACTTGAGCAGCGTACACATCTTGAGGGCGAAGCCGTTGTTGAGTCCGAGATCGGTCGAGGGCACCAGCAGATCGGGTTTGCCGTCGCCGTCGAGATCGACGTTCGGCAGGCGCCCCGGATAACGGAAGCTGGCGCCGACGGCGAGGTCGAGACCATAACCGCTGCCGGTGTCGATCTCGGCCCCAAAGCGGCCGCCCTGGTTCAGCCGCACGCGCCAGGTGGCCTGGTTCGGGCGGGCGATGACGAAGTCCTCGAGGCCGTCGCCGTTGACGTCGAGCCAGGTCGTGAAATTCGCCTGCGATCCCACCTGCGACCAGGTGCAATCGTCGGTCGGACTGTTGCTCGTCGGATCGTCGATCAGTCCCAGCGCCGCGCCGCAGGCCTTGAAGGTCGTGCTACCGCCGGATTGCGTGATCTCGATCCCGTCGAAGTGACGGTAGGTCGCGCCGCTGTTGGTGGTGGTGTCGCTGCGCAGATAGAAGTCCGGCAATCCATCGCCGTTGAAGTCACCGATGTGGTCGATGGTCTGGGCGACAATGTTGCTGTTGGCGTCGGTCGCGACATGCAGACAGAACGCCGGGGCGGACGGCACGGTGAACTGCGCGGTGGTGTTGCCGGAGGAGCCGAGCGGGCCGCTCAGGACATTGAAGTAGATCCACACGCCCTTGTTCGGCGCGCCGCAGGCGGCGGAGTTGAACTCCACCCGCACCACGTCCGGCTTGCCGTCGCCGTTGAAGTCCCCGGCGTAGAACACGTCGCCGGCCTTGAATGGAATGTTGGAGGGATAGTCGGTGAACAGGCTCGCGTAGGCGCTCCCCGCCGGCGCGATCGCGCCACGCGCGAGCTTCCAGGCGCCGAACACGAGGTGACCGTCGCTCGATGGCTGCGTCTTCATCAATTCGGCACGGCCATCGCCGTCGAGATCGACATAGGACGAGGGTTCGACGTCGAAGCCGGCGCCGGTCAGGTCCACCACCGAATGCGCCGTGCGGTCACCGGTCATCTGCACCAATAGGGAATGGTCGTGTGTCGCGATTGCCGTCTCGCGCGTGCCGTCGCCATCGAGGTCGCCGATGGCGTGCACGGTGAGCGGCACTTGCTTGCTCTGGTCGGATACGTCGTTGGGCACGCCGATGCCGGCGAGCGAGGTGAAGGCGAAGGTACCGCCCGCGTTCAGTGCGGCATCGTTGTAGATGAACTGCGTCGCAGGATGGCAGGCGGTGCTGCCGCCGCCGGTCGCGCATTCCGTGAGCGAGGCGAGCAGCAGCCGGCCGCTGTAGGCCGCGGCCACATAGTGCGGCGTGTAGCTGCGCACAGGCGCGCCACCGACCGAGGTCGTGATCGAAGCAAGCGCCTGCGTCTGCATCGACAGACCGCCGGCGAGATAGCTCGATCCGGTATCGAGCACGCCGCTCGCCGCGTTGGTGCGCACCTGCCAAGCGAAGCTCACCTTGCGGTCGCCGACCGTGGTGACGCCCTTGCCGTCGGTGAAGCCGGTGTAGCGGATCTCCTGGATCAGGTTCTCGCCGTTGCCGAATGCAGCGTAGCTCAGCAGCTCGTTGTTGCCGACACGGTCTTCGACCTTGAGCAGCAACCAGCTCGAGGTCGCCGCGGCGCCGCCCGGTTGCACCCGGGCGTTGGCGGTTGTGGAAAGAGTCGACGTGTCGCAGGTGTTCGTGCCGGTGACGATGGCGCCATAGTGGAGGACGCGCCCGTCCTTCTGCTCCACCCGGAAGCACGCGGCGGTGCCGGCGAGATCGCCGCCGAATTGGGTGATGCGGGCGAAGCCGTCGACCTCGGTGCGGTACTCGGTGCCGGCTTGCCCGTAACTGCCGCTCACCGCGACCAGACGCTGGCCGTCGAGACAGAGCCGGTCGTTGGCGTCATAGGCCACACCGCGTGTGGCGCCGTCCTGCTCCGGCGTCTGCGGGCAGCGGTGGATCGCGCTCAGTCCCGCGATCGACCAGCCGAGTCCGAGCGGGCCGTTGCCGTTGCGGCTGTTGTAGTTGAGCGCGAGGTTCGGTTCCATCCCCGCGCGCCCCGGCGGCACCGCGATCGGCACGTGATACGTCGCCGCACCGCCGTCGGTCCCGGCCTGACCGGCCAGGGTCCCCACCGTCGGATCGTTGGCCGGCAGATCGCTCGCTGCGGCGGCCGCGAGCGGCCCGCTCCTCGGCTTCGACGCGGGCTCCGGTTCCGTCTCCGGCGGCGGCGGACTGGTGACGCTGAACTGCGTCAACTGCACGCTGGCCGAGGCCGGAACCTGCGGCCACGACCCGGCCAGTGCGACGACCGCGAATGCAATGAGACCCCACCTTCCCTGAGCGGCCGGGCTCGGCCGCTCTTCCTTGCACACCTTCATGGTTTGCCCCTTCCGTCCCAACTTGTCCCTGGCAGCCGCGCCAGCACGGCGCAGGCTGCCTTTCCCCTGGCGCGCAGAGCATGCCATGCGCGCGCGACGCTGCCAACTTGACCAGTATATTGTGAAGACTTCGCGGGGCGCAACGGCCTACCGTCCTCCAAGACGAGGAGGATCGCTTGGAGCCGGAACGGGCCTTCGCATCGGTGTTGCGCGAGTTGCGTCTGGCGCGCGGCCTGTCGCAGGAGCGGCTCGCCCTCGAGGCGGAGTTGCAGCGCAACTACATCTCCCTGCTCGAACGCGGCCGCAACGCCGCCAGCATCCGCACGCTGTTCAAGCTTGCCCGCGCGCTGGACGTCCCGGCGAGCGAGCTGCTGGTGCAGACCGAAGCGAAGATGCGCGCCGGCGCTCCCCGGAAGCGGCGCGCGTAGCGTCCCGCAAGCGAAGCGGGCGCGAACCCTCCGCGTCGTTCGCACCCTCGCGCCGACGTGGCTGACTTAATCCGCCCGATCCGGTTCGAAGAACGACCAGCGGATTTCCGGGAAGCGCGCCTTCATCGCGACCTCGACGCGATTGATCGCGGCGATCGGATCGGCGGCGGCGATCTCGGCCTTGATCGCCACCATCACGTCGGGCCCGAGTTGCAGGGTGATGAGGTTGAACACGCGGGCGATTTCCGGCTGCGCGTGCAGGAACTCGACCAGCGCCGCGCGCAGCGCCGGGTCCGCGCTCTGGCCGATCAGCAGCGCGGCCACCTCGGCGGCGAGGAACAGCGCGATCGCCACCAGCAGCGCGCCGACCGCGATCGATCCCATGGCGTCGTAGAGCGGATTGCCGGTGAGCCAGGTCAGCAGCACCGCGGCGAGCGCGAACAGCAGGCCGGCGAGCGCGGCGAGGTCCTCGCCGAAGACGACGATCAGCTCACTCTGGCGGCTGTCGCGGAACCAGCGCCACAGGCTTTGCGCGCCGCGCACCTTGTTCACTTCGCGCAGGCATCCCCATAGCGACACACCCTCGGCGACGACGCCGAAGGCGAGCACGCCAAGCGCGAGCCATGGCCAGCGCAGCGGCTCGGGCCGATCGAGCTTGTGCACGCCCTCCCACACCGAGAACACACCGCCGACGCTGAACAGCAGGAGCGCGACGAGAAACGACCAGAAGTACACCGCCTTGCCGAAGCCGAGCGGGAATTCCGGTGAGGGCGGACGCCGCGCGCCGCGCAGACCGAGCAACAGCAGGCCCTGATTGGCGCAATCGGCCAGCGAGTGCACGGCCTCGGCCAGCATCGCGCCGGAGCCGGTGACCAGCGCCGCGGCGAGCTTGGCGGCGAAAATCGCGAAGTTCGCGCCGAGCGCGAACAGCACGGTTTTCAGCGAATCGGCCTTGCCGGACACGCAGGCTCCTGCCACCCCGTTGGCAACAGCCCAGTCTATCATCCGGACCGAATCCGATTTCCGCCCCGTCGCGGGGCTTCGCGGGAGAGAACCATGAACGCGGTGCAGATCCGCAAATCCACGCCGGTGCTGATCGTCGAGGCGATCGAACCGAGTCTGCCGTTCTGGCAGGAACGTCTCGGTTTCGCGCGTCCGGTCGAGGTGCCGGACGGCGCAAGTCTCGGCTTCGTCATTCTGCGCCACGGCGAGGTCGAGCTCATGTACCAGACACGCGCCCTGCTGCGCCGGGATTCCGCCGCGCACGCCGCGCACCATCACGACGACAAGACGCTGCTGTACGTCGAGGTCGACGACATCGATGCGCTCGCCCGCGCGCTCGCCGGTTTCGAGATCGTGATGCCGCGTCGCGAGACGTTCTACGGCGCGACCGAGATCGGCTACCGCGAGCCCGGCGGCCACTTCGTCACCTTCGCGCAATTCCGGCGTTGATCGCGGCGCGGCCGCGACCGCTCAGCCGGCGAGCCGGGCCTGCAGGCGCTTGCTCAAGCCGGCGCGCACCAGTTCGTAGGAGCGGCGCACGAAGGCTTCGACCTCGGCACGGCCGAAGCGCTCGGGCTCGACCAGCGAGATCCAGAACGCACGCGCCATGTACGGCGCCGGAATGATGCCGGGCTGATCGGTGAGTTCGAGGAAGCGCTCGGACTCCACCTTGAACGACAACCGGCCGCGATCCGGCCCGCGCAGGCACAACACGGCGAACATCTTGCCGGCGACGGTGAAGACCAGATCGTCTTCCCATTTGATGCCGCTGGCGACGCCGGGCCAGTCGCGGCAGAAGGCTTCGAGCTCGTTCGCGTTCATGCGGATTGACTGTCGCGCGCCTGAATTTCCGCGGCGGATTTTAGGTGGCGTGCTCGAAAGCCTCGCGGCATCGTGCGTGCATGAAGACTGTAGCAAAAACCGCCATCCGTCCCCAGCCCGCGGCGCTCGGCAGCTCGCGCCGGCCGCCGCCGCGCCAGACCGAGCGGCGCACGCTGCCGGCGACGGCCGAACTCGGCCGCGTGCGCACACGCCAAGGCCATGAACTCGTGCTGCGCGAGATCCGGCCCGACGACGTCGAGGCGCTCAAACGCGGCTTCGCCCGCCTGAGTCCCGAGGAAGTGCGCCTGCGTTTCCTGCACCCGCTCACCGAGCTGCCGCACGAATTCGCCGTGCGTCTGTGCGATCTCGATCCGCAGACCGCGATCGCGTTCGTGCTGGTCGATCCGCCGGAGGTGCCCGCGCCGGAGATCCACGCGGTCGCGCGCGCCCATATCGACCCGGTCACGCTCGCCGCGGAATTCGCCCTGGTCGTGCAGAACCGCTACGCCGGACAAGGCTTCGGCACCTTGCTGATGCAGCGTCTGATCGAGGCCTGCCGTGCCCGCGGCGCCGTCGAGCTGTGGGGCGACGTGCTGGTGGAAAACAGCGCGATGCTGGAGCTTTCGGAGCATCTCGGCTTCGCGCGCCGCACGCTCTGGCAGGACCCCGGCGTGGTGCGCGTGACGCTCGATCTCGCCCGGGCCTGATCGCATCACCGCGACCCGGCGCCAGACTGAGCGCCGCGCTGCCTGCCGCTTCTGCGCTACACTGCGCCGCCCCGCCGGATGCGCGAGCGTCCGGCGGTCGTGTCGTTTTGTCCGCGTCATGACCGAGTCCGCCCTGCTCCATCCGCCGCTGCCGCGCGACGCCAGCCGTCGCGTCCATTGGACTGCGCCGCACGGCAGCGCGCTCGCGCTGGCGCTGGCGGAGGCCGCGACCCGGCACGCCGGCGTCGTCGTCGTCGTGACCCACGACACCCATGCCGCGCACACGCTCGAGGCGGATCTGCGCGTGTTCACCGCCGGCGATCTCGACGTGCTGCATTTCCCCGATTGGGAAACGCTGCCCTACGATCCGTTCCCGCCGCATCCCGAGATCGTCTCGCAACGCATCGCCACGCTGTACCGGCTGCCGGGCACGCCGCGCGGCATTCTGGTCGTGCCCGCGGCGACGCTGATGCAGCGCCTGCCGCCGCGCCGCTTCATCGGCGCTTCGAGTCTGCTGCTCACACGCGGGCAGACGCTCGATCTCGCCGCCGAGCAGCGTCGTTTGCAGGCCGCCGGCTACCGCAGCGTGCCGCAGGTGGAGGAACCGGGCGAGTTCGCCGTGCGCGGCGCGTTGCTCGATCTGTTTCCGATGGGCAGCGCCGAGCCGTACCGCATCGAACTGCTCGACCGCGAGATCGATTCGATCCGCAGCTTCGATCCAGCGACCCAGCGCTCGCTGCACAAAGTGGAAAAAGTGGATTTGTTGCCGGCGCGCGAGTTTCCGCTGACCGAGGAGTCGATCCGGCAGTTCCGCAACCGGCTGCGCGAGCGCTTCCCGATCGATCCGCGCCGCTGTCCGATCTATCAGGACCTCAAGGAAGGCGCGGCGCCGGCCGGCATCGAATACTACCTGCCGCTGTTCTTCGAGCACACCGAAACGCTGTTCGATCATCTCGGCGGCGAGGCGCTGTTCGTCGTCGCCGGCGACGCGCTGGCCGCCGCCGATGCGTTCTGGCAGCAGGCGCAGGCGCGTCACGACAGCCGCGCCCACGACGTCGAACGCCCGATCCTGCCGGTCGCCGAGCTGTATCTGTCGCCGCAGCAGCTGCGCGAGCGCCTGAACGCGGTGCGCCGCGTGGACGTGGTCGCACCCGGCACCAACGACCACGCCGTCGAGCTCGGCACGCAGTCGGCGCCGAACCTGCCGCTCGCCGCGCACGGCGCGGCGCCGGCCGGGGAACTGCGGCGCTTCCTCGACGCCGATCCGGGGCGCGTGCTGATCGCGGTCGAATCCGCCGGTCGCCGCGAGGCGCTGCTGGAACAGCTCGCCGCGGCGGATCTGCGCCCGGCGACGGTGGCGTCGTGGCGCCAATTCGTCGCCGCCGCGGATGACGCGCCGCGTTTCGCCATCACCGTCGCGCCGCTGGACGAGGGCTTCGTCCTGCCGGCGCCCGCCATCACCGTGCTCACCGAGCGCGAGCTGCTCGGCGAGCGCGCGCGTCCGACGCGCCGACGGCGGGCGGCGGTGCGCGATCCGGAAACGGTGCTGCGCGACCTCGCCGAACTGACCGTCGGCGCGCCGATCGTGCACGTCGATCACGGCGTCGGCCGCTACCAGGGCCTGGTGAAACTCGACGTCGGCGGCACCGCCGGCGAATTCCTCGCGATCGAATACGCCAACGCCGACAAGCTCTACGTGCCGGTCACGCAACTGCACCTGGTCTCGCGCTATGCCGGCACCGCGCCCGAGCTCGCGCCGCTGCACTCGCTCGGCGGCGACGCCTGGGAGCGCGTCAAGCGCAAGGCGGCGCAGAAGGCGCGCGACGCCGCGGCCGAACTGCTCGCGCTGTACGCCGAGCGCGCCGCGCGCCCCGGCCACGCCTTCGCCTACGACCGCGCGCTGTACCAGCAATTCGCCGCGGCGTTCCCGTTCGAGGAAACGCCCGACCAATTGCGCGCGATCGAGGCGGTCATCGCCGATCTCGCCGCCGGCAAGGCCATGGACCGCGTGGTCTGCGGCGACGTCGGCTTCGGCAAGACCGAAGTCGCGCTGCGCGCCGCGTTCGTCGCCGCGACCGCCGGCCGCCAGGTCGCCGTGCTCGTGCCGACCACGCTGCTGGCGCAGCAGCACTACCGCAACTTCCGCGACCGGTTCGCCGGCTGGCCGGTGCGGGTGGAGGTCATCTCGCGCTTCAAGTCGAAGGCGGAGATCGCCGCCGCGCTCGCCGCGCTGCACGAAGGCCGCATCGACGTGATGATCGGCACCCATCGCCTGT
This sequence comes from Rhodanobacteraceae bacterium, assembly GCA_021325475.1. GTDB lineage: Bacteria > Pseudomonadota > Gammaproteobacteria > Xanthomonadales > Rhodanobacteraceae > Rudaea. Next base: position 11,310 of record JAJPHA010000108.1, read on the forward strand.
TGCAGCCGGACGTGCGCTTCGCCCGGCTCGGCCTCGTCATCATCGACGAGGAACACCGCTTCGGCGTGCGCCAGAAGGAGACGCTGAAGAAGCTGCGCGCCGAGGTCGACGTGCTCACCCTCACGGCGACGCCGATTCCGCGCACCCTGAACCTGGCGCTGGCGGGGCTGCGCGATCTGTCCATCATCGCCACGCCGCCGGAGCACCGTCTGGCGGTGAAGACCTTCGTCTCGCCGTGGGATCCGGCGCTGATCCGCGAGGCATTCCAGCGCGAACTGGCGCGCGGTGGACAAGTATACTTCCTGCACAACGAGGTCGAGAGCATCGAACGCGCCGCGCGTGAGCTCGGCGCGCTGATCCCGGAGGCGCGCATCGCGCTGGCCCACGGCCAGATGCCGGAGCGCGAGCTGGAACGGGTGATGCTCGATTTCCATCGCCAGCGGTTCAACGTGCTGGTGTGCACCACGATCATCGAGTCCGGCATCGACATCCCGACCGCGAACACCATCATCATCAACCGCGCCGATCGCTTCGGCCTGGCGCAACTGCACCAGTTGCGCGGCCGCGTCGGCCGCTCGCACCATCGCGCCTACGCCTATCTGATCGTGCCCGACCGGCGCGCCATGACCGCCGACGCGGAAAAACGCCTGGAGGCGATCGCCGCACTGGAGGAGCTCGGCGCCGGCTTCACGCTCGCCACGCACGATCTCGAGATCCGCGGCGCCGGCGAACTGCTCGGCGAGGAGCAGAGCGGCCAGATCGAGGCGGTCGGCTTCGCGCTCTATGCCGAAATGCTGGAGCGTGCCGTGCGCGCGCTCAAGCAGGGACACGCGCCCGACGCCGAGACCGACGCGGCGCACGCGGCCGAGATCGAACTGCACATCCCGGCGCTGATTCCCGACGAGTATCTGCCCGACGTCAACGCGCGCCTGACCCTGTACAAGCGCATCGCCGGCGCCCGCGACGCCGCGGCGCTGCGCGAACTGCAGGTGGAGATGATCGACCGCTTCGGTCTGCTGCCGGAGCCGGCCAAGAACCTGTTCGCCGTGGCCGCGCTCAAACTCGAGGCCACCGCGCTCGGCATCCGCAAGCTCGAACTCGGCGCCGCCGGCGGCCGCGTGCTGTTCCATGCCCGGCCGAACGTCGAGCCCGGGACCGTGATCGGCCTGATCCAGCGACAGGCAAAAGTATACTCGCTCGACGGCCAGGATAAATTGCGCGTGCGTCTCGCCCTGCCCGGCGCGGCCGAGCGCATCCACGCCGCGCAAACCCTGCTCCGCGAGCTGGCCGGACGCGATGCGGCGCTCACGGCGGCGCCGGATCCGGCCCGCCCAGCGGCCCCATGAACTGGCGGTAGTAGCGCAGTTCCGCGATCGAATCGCGGATGTCGCTCAAGGCGGTGTGCGCGGATTCCTTGGCGAATCCCTTGAACACCTCCGGCGCCCAGCGCCGGGCGAGCTCCTTGACCGTGGAGACATCGAGGTTGCGGTAGTGGAAGAACGCCTCCAGGCGCGGCATCAGGCGGTACAGAAAGCGGCGGTCCTGGCAGATGGAATTGCCGCACATCGGCGAGGTGCCGGCCGGCACCCAGCGGGCGAGGAAGTCGAGCGTCTGCGCCTCCGCCGCGGCCAGGTCCGCCGTCGATGCCAGCACCCGCTGCCAGAGGCCGGACTTGCGGTGCTGGGTGCGGTTCCATTCGTCCATCGCCTCCAGCCGCGCAAGTTCATGTCGAATCGCGATCTCCGGACCTTCTGCCAGGATATTCAATGACTTGTCGGTGACAATGGTTGCGATTTCGAGGATCGAATCGGACTCCGGTTTGAGCCCGGTCATCTCGAGATCGATCCAGACCAGATGTTCTTCGCTAGGCAACGGTGCGGACATGCGACGGCCGGGAGGGTGGCGGGACGCCTCACCATAGCATTTCACGCCGCCTGCACGCACCGCACAGAGAATTTGCGCCGCCACGCCGTCGCCAGTATTCTGCGCGCTCACGTGGTGCACTCACAGGGGAGTCACCGTGGACCGCATCCTGCTGCTCGAGACTTCGGCGACCCGCCGACGGGCGATGCACACGCTGCTCGCGGCCAAGGGTTTCCAGGTCAGCGAACTGTCCGAGTACGACCAGGCGCTGCCGCTGCTCGAACGGCTGGGCAGCACGCCGGCGGGTTTCCGCGGTCTGGTCATCGGCTGGCCGGAACACGCCGATCCGCAGGCCGACGAGGTGTTCGCGCGCCTGCGCCAGGACGAGTTCGAACATCTGGCCGTGCTGCTGCTCGCCGACACCAACGACGGCGCCGCGGTCAACTGGATGATGAAGCGCGCCAGCACCGGCCTGCTGCTGTGGAGCGACTACAGCGAATGCGCCGAGGCGATGGCGAAGCTGCTCAATCCGCCGTCGCCGACCCTGCCCGATCTCGACGCCGGCGGCCAGTCCCACCTGCGCGTGCTGTTCGTCGACGATTCGGCCACCGTGCGCGTCGCCTTCCGCCGCCTGCTGATGAAGCACGGCTACCTGGTCGAGACCGCCGAGAACGTGGAGGACGGCTGGCGCAAGGCGCAGAGCACGCCGTTCGATCTCGCCATCGTCGACTACTTCATGCCCGGCGACCCCGGCACCGTGCTGGTGCGGCGGATGAAGGAGGATCCGCGCACCGCCGGCGTGCTCTCGGCGGTCATCACCGGCACCTATTCCGATCGCGTCATCAACGAATCGCTGTCCGCCGGCGCGCTCGAATGCCTGTTCAAGAGCGAGGCGCGCGAGCTGTTCCTGGCGCGGCTGAGCTCGCTCGCGCGCGCGGTGCGCGATCGCAAGTCGGTCGATGCCGAACGCCGCCGGCTGCACAGCATTCTCAATTCGGTCGGCGACGGCGTTTACGGCGTCGACGGCCGCGGCACCATCCAGTTCGTCAATCCGGCCGCGCTCGATCTGCTCGGCTACGAGCAGGAGAGCGAACTGATCGGCGCCTCCGCGTTCGAACGGTTCCACCACAGCTACGAGGACGGCACGCCGGTGCCGCCGAGCGCGTGCTTCCTGTCGCAGTGCTACGCCCAGGGCAACCAGGTGCCGGGCTGGCAGACCGTGTTCTGGACCCGCGAGCGTCGCGCCATCCCGGTGGAATGCACGGTCTACCCGATGCAGTTGGAAGGCCGCCGCGAGGGTTCGGTGGTGGCGTTCCGCGACATCTCGGCGCGGCGCATGCTGGAGGAGGAACTGCGCTGGCAGGCCGGCCACGACGCCCTGACCAAGCTGCACAATCGCGCCTGGTTCGAGACCCAGCTCGAACAGGAGATCGCCAGGCTCAAGCGCACCGAGCAGGTGTCGCTGCTGCTGTTCCTCGATCTCGACCGCTTCAAGTACATCAACGACACCGCCGGCCACACCGCCGGCGACCAGTTGCTCGTCGAAATCAGCCGGCGGCTGTCCTCGCGGTTGCGCGCCAGCGACCACATCGCACGCATGGGCGGCGACGAATACGCCGTGATCCTGCGCAACATCAACCGCAGCGACATCGCCCAGATCGCCGACGAATTCCGCAAGGCGCTCGGCGCGTTGCCGTTCAGTTACGGCGGCAAGACCTACCGCGTCGGCGTCTCCATCGGCGTGGCGCGGCTCGACCGCGACACGCCCTCGCGCAGCGAGGCGATGGCCGCCGCGGACGTGGCGCTGCATCTGGCCAAGCGCAACGGCCGCAATCAGGTGCACGTGTTCTCCGCCGACAGCGATCAGCGCGCGCGGATGGACATGGAACTCGGCTGGTCGACGCGCCTGGAGGCCGCGCTCAAGGAACACGGCTTCACGCTCTGCTTCCAGCCGATCCTGCCGCTGGCGCAGCTCGAATACGATCACCTGCCGGAACAGCCGGGCGCGCTGTGGACCCGCCACCTGCGCCGCCACGGCGCCGAGCAGCGCGCGTTCTACGAAGCCCTGATCCGATTGCGCGCGAGCGACGGTTCGCTGGTCGCGCCGAACGCGTTCCTGCCCGCGGCCGAACGCTTCAGCATGATGGCCGAGATCGACCGCTGGGTGATCCGCCAGGCGTTCCAGGTGCTGCGCGATCACAACCACGCCGAACACCCGATCGGCCTCGCCATCAATCTGTCCACCCAGTCGCTGGCGCACGGCGATCTCGGCCGTTACATCACCGATTGCCTGGTCGAATTCAACGTCGATCCGCGTGCGGTCGTCTTCGAGACCACCGAATCGGGCGCGCTCAACCACGTCGAGGCGGTGCGCCATCTGATCCAGGAATTGCGTCCGTTCGGCTGCCGCTTCGCACTCGACGATTTCGGCATCGGCTTTTCCTCGTTCGCGCACTTGAAGCATCTCGACGTCGATTTCCTCAAGATCGACGGCTCGTTCATCCAGGGGCTGCTCAACGATCCGGTCGATCTCGCGGTGATCTCCTCGATCACCAACATCGCCCACTCGATCGGCAAGATCACCATCGCCGAGCAGGTCGATCGCCCGGAAATCCTGCGCGCGCTGCACGCCTGCGGCGTCGACCAGGCGCAGGGCTTCTACATCGCCCGCCCGCAGCCGAGCGTGCGCGCGGCGAACGGGCAGCTCGAGGTGTTGCCGGGTGGTGAGTCGTTGCGGGCGGAGGGTTGAGGGCTGAGGGCTGAGAGCCGCGCAGCTCTTTCCGCTCACCGCTCACCGCTCACCGCTCACCTTTTCCGATTCCCGATTCCCGGCCCGTCTCAAACCGTGCAACTTCCGCGGCGTAGTATCATCGCCGCGATGTCCTCAGCCTCCGCCTCCCGGCCCTCAGCTCGCGGCCCTCGGCCCTCAGTCTCCAGCGCTCGGCCCTCGGCCCTCGGCCCTCAGCCCTCCTTCTACTGGCACGACTACGAAACCTTCGGCACCGATGCGCGCCTCGACCGCCCGGCGCAATTCGCCGGGTTGCGCACCACGCTCGAGCTGGAACCGCAGGGCGAGCCGCTCGTGCTGTACTGCCGGCCGGCGCCGGATGTGCTGCCGCGTCCGGCGGCCTGCCTCGTCACCGGCATCACGCCGCAGCAAGCCGAACGCGAAGGCGTGAGCGAGGCGGAATTCGCCGCGCGCGTGCACGAGGAGCTCGCCGTGCCCGGCACCTGCGGCGCGGGCTTCAATTCGATCCGCTTCGACGACGAATTCACCCGCCACCTGCTCTACCGCAATTTCCACGATCCCTACGAACGCGAATGGAAGGACGGCAATTCGCGCTGGGACATCATCGATCTCGCGCGCATGTGCTACGCGCTGCGTCCGGCCGGCATCGAATGGCCGCGGCGCGCGGACGGCGCGCCGAGTTTCCGTCTCGAAGACCTCACCGCCGCGAACGCTCTCGGCCATGCCCGCGCCCACGATGCGCTGTCCGACGTGCACGCCACGATCGCGCTCGCCCGCCTGTTGAAGGATCGGCAACCGCGCCTGTGGGAGTTCTACTTCGGCCTGCGCCGCAAGCAGCGTGTGCTGGAGCTGCTCGACTGGAGCGCCCGCACCGCCGTGCTGCACGTCTCGTCCCGCTATCCCGCCGAACGCGGCTGTCTGGCGATGGTGGTGCCACTCGCCGCGCATCCGACGCAGCCGAACAAGGTGATCGTCTACGATCTCGACGTCGATCCGGCGCCGCTCATCGAGCTCGACCCGGACGACATCGCCGATCGCGTGTTCACCGCGCGCGCGGACCTGCCGGACGACGTCGAACGGGTGCCGCTCAAGACCGTGTCGATCAACCGCTCGCCCGCGCTCGCGCCGCTGGCGGTGCTGAAGGACGCCGACGCGCGGCGCCTCGGCCTCGACCTCGCGCGCTGCGAACGCCACCTGGAACGGCTGCGCCGGGCCGCCGACGTCGCCGAGAAGGCGCGTCGGGTATTCGCCGAGGGCGGCGAGGACCAAGTGCCCATCGATCCCGAACTCGCGCTCTACCGCGGCTTCGCCAGCGATGCCGACCGCCGCACCTGCGCCGAGGTGCGGCGCACGCCGCCGGCCGAACTCGGCCGTCGCAAATTCCCGTTCCGCGACCCGCGTTTCGACGAGTTGCTGTTCCGCTACCGCGCGCGCAACTGGCCGGAGACGCTGACCGCCGCCGAACACGAACGCTGGCGGGAGTTCCGCCGCGCGCGCCTGACCGAAGCGACGGCGCTCACCAACCTCACCCTCGAACGGTATTTCGCCGAGATCGCCGAGCTTCGGCGCGGCGCCGCGGACGACGCCGCGGCACAGTCCTTGCTGGATCAGCTCGAAGACTGGGGCCACCGGATCGTCGCGGACGTGGAGTCGTGAAGCGCCGGCACGCAAGGCGGGACATCGGCGTCTGGATCGCCGTGCTCCTCGCGCTCGTCGCGTGCGCCGGGCCCGCGCGTGCCGCGGATGCCGGCCGCGCGATCGATCTCGACGATCTCGCCGCTCCCGCCTTCACCACGTTTTCCGTCCGCGACGGCGTGCCCGACGCGGTGATCGGCGATGTCCGACCGGACACGGAAGGTTTCGTGTGGCTGGCCGCGGCGAACGGGCTCGCCCGCTACGACGGCCACGTCTGGAACGCCATCGACGCACCCGCCGTCGCCGGCACGCTCGGCACGTTCACGCTCGGTCACGACGGCGTGCTCTGGGTCGCGTTCCGCGACCGCGGCGTGGCGCGTTTCGACGGCACGGCCTGGCACTTCGAGGGGCGCGCGCACGGCCTGCCGGACAACGTGCGGCGCATCGTCGAGATCGAAGACGCAGCGGACCATCACCAGTTGTTCGCCGCCACCTTCGGTGCCGGCCTGTTGCAGCGCGACGGCGAACGCTGGACGCCCGCGCCCGGCACCGAGGAGCTGCCGGCGGATGTCGTCGCGGCCGCGCGCACGCAGCGCCTCGGCGGCGGCGAACGGCTGTGGGCGGGAACCCTGCGCGACGGCCTGTGGTATCGCGCGGACGGGCACTGGCGGCGGTTCCGCGACGCGCGCTTCGATCCGGGTCAGATCGAGGACCTGCGCGTGGTCGCGCGCGGCGACGACGAGCAGCTGTGGATCCTCGCCTTCGGCGACGGCCTGTGGCGCCTCGATCGCGATGGCCTGCGCCAATGGAGCGCGCGAGGCGGCGAACTGCCGAGCAACGATCTGTATCAGATCGAACCCGGCCACGCGGCGAACGGCGATACCGTGCTCTGGATCGCCAGCCGCGGCGGCCTGCTGCGCGTGCACGGCGATCGCGTGCAGACCTTCGACCGACGCCACGGCCTGCCGGCCAACGCGGTGCGCGGCGTGAGCCTGTGGCGCAGTCCCGACGGCATCGAGGTGCTGTGGGCGGCGACCGAGGCCGGCGTCGCCCGCGCGGTGCTCGGCGCGACGCAGTGGCGCACCGTGTCGCTGCTCGGCAGCGGTGGCACCGGCATCTGGAACATCCTGCCGGAGACCGACCAGCGCGGCGCGGCGCAGCTGTGGATCGCCGCGGCCGCCGACGGCCTCGGCCTCTACCGCGACGGCGTGTGGCAACGATATGCGCAGCGCAACGCCGCCCTGCCGGCGAACGACGCGCGCCTGATCGAGCGCACGCGCGACCGCGCCGGCACGAACACGTTGTGGCTCGGGCTGTGGGGCGGCGAGTTGCTGCGCGTGGCGCCGGGTCCGCGCTTCGTCGGCGTCGTCACACCATGGCGCAAGCGGCCGAGCGAAGTGGTGATGGACACGCTCGCCCGCGTCGGCGGCGCTCGCGCCGAGCAGTGGTTCGCGCTGCGCGAGGCGGGCGTCTACCGGTTGCGCGACGGCGCCTGGACCGCGTACCTCGCCGACGGCGTGACCGCACCGTGGTCGGTCGTGCAACTCGTCGAGCAGATCGACGCGCACGGTCGTTCCTGGCTGTGGGCGAGCAGCAAGCAGGGCCTCGCCCGCTACGACGACCGCCGCTGGGAGCGGATCAAGCTGCTGCCCGACGATCATCTGTTCGGCGTCACGTTGTTGCCGGATGCGCGCGGCCGGCCGATCCTGTGGATCGGCAGCCGGAATCGCGGCGTGCAGCGCGTCGACGTCAGCGATCCGGCCGATCCGCGCCTGCTGCCCGACGATCTGCCGCCGGCGCCGGATCCCACCGCCTACAGTGCGCTGCGCGATTCGCGCGGCCGCGTGTTCATCTGCACCAACAACGGCGTGCAGTTGCTGACGCCGACGGCGCAGGGCTACGCGGCGCGCGTCTACACGCACCGCGACGGCCTGGTGCACGACGAGTGCAACACCAACGCGCAATTCCTCGACGCGCAGGATCGCTACTGGGCCGGCACGCTCGGCGGCGTGTCGGTGTTCGACCCGGCGAGCGGCATCCGCGACACGACGTCCAAGCCGCTCAAGCGCACCAACCTGCGCCTCGACGGGCAGCCGGTGTCGGCGCAGGATCTGCGCATTCCGCCGGGCCGGCACGAACTGCGCGTCGATTTCGCCCTGCTGTCCTGGAACCGCGAGAGCGAGACGACGTTCCGCACCCAGCTCGTCGGCCTCGACGCCGAACCGGATGCCTGGAGCGCGCGCAACTTCCGCGTGCTCGGCGCGCTGCCGCCCGGCAGCTACCGGCTGCGCATCGAGGGGCGCGACTACGCCGGCAACGAGAGCCTGCCGCTGGAACTGCCGTTCGAGGTGCTCGCGGCGTGGTGGCAGCGACCGCTCGCTCTGGCCGGCTTCGCGCTGTTCGCCGCGCTCGTCGCGCACGTGATGGTGCGCTGGCGCACGCGCCGGCTGCTTAGCGTGCAGCGCCGGCTGGAAACGATCGTGCAGCACAACACCCGCGACCTGCGCGAAGCGAACGCGCGCCTGCGCGAGCTGTCGTATTCCGATGCGCTGACCGGCCTCGCCAATCGCCGCCGGCTGCTGGAAGCGCTCGAGGCGCGCCTCGCCGAAGCCGGCGCCGACGCGTGGATCGCGCTGATCTTCCTCGACGTCGATCACTTCAAGTCGTTCAACGATCGCCATGGCCATCCGGCCGGCGACGAGGCGCTGCGCGCGGTCGCCGCGGCGATGCGCGCGGTGGCGCCGCCGCTCGCCATCGCGGCGCGCTACGGCGGCGAGGAATTCGCCTGCCTGCTGCCGGATGCGCTCGCGGCCGAGGCGATGGCGCTGGCCGAGCGCATCCGCGCGCGGGTGGAAGCCGGTGCGGTGGCGATCGCCGGCACGCCGCAGACCGAACGCATCACCGTCAGCGCGGGCGTGGCCGCGCGCCGGATCGCCGTGGCGCGCGACGTGCACGAGCTGTTGCGCGAGGCCGACCGGGCGCTGTACCGTGCCAAGCACGACGGCCGCAACTGCGTGCGCGGCGCGGCCGACGGCGGCGCCTGAGCGATGCACAGAGTATATTTTTCCCGAAATACCTTCGCCTTCCTGCGCGCGCTGGCGCGCAACAACAACCGGCCGTGGTTCCACGCCCATCGGCACGAATACGAGCGCCACGTGCGCGAGCCGTTCCTCGCGCTGATCGCCGATCTCGCGGCGCCGCTGGCGAAGATCAGCCCGCACTACCGCGCCGATCCGCGCAAGACCGGCGGCTCGCTGTTCCGCATCCACCGCGACACGCGCTTCTCCGGCGACAAGGCGCCGTACAAGCCGTGGGCCGGCGCGCGCCTGTTCCACGAGCGCCGCCGCGAGGTCGAGGCGCCCTCGTTCTATCTGCACATCGCGCCCGGCGACTGCTTCGCCGGCGGTGGCCTGTGGCATCCGCAACCGGCCACGCTCAAGCGCATCCGCGATTTCCTGGTCGACAATCCGGCGGCCTGGAAACGCGCCACGCGGACCAAGGCGTTCGGCGAGCGTTTCGCGTTCTGGGGCGAGAACCTGAGCCGCGCGCCGCGCGGTTACGATCCCGGCCACGAGCTGATCGAGGACTTGAAACGCCGCAACTTCGCCGCCGGCGCCGGATTCCCCAAGGCGCTGGCCTGCTCGCGCGAGCTGCTGCCGCACCTCGTCGATACCTTCAAGCGCCTGGCGCCGATGATCGACTATCTCTGCGCGGCGCTGGATCTCGAATTCTGAAGCCGGCGTTCCGGCCGCGAGCCGCACGGCGTCGGCTCATTCGAAGCCGTCGACGAACAGACGGTCGTACAGGAACGCGGCGCCGACCATGTCGTCCGGCGTGAGTCGGCGCTTGATGTGGCCGAGGCATTGCGCCTCGACGCACATCACCGGACAGGTGCCGTCGTCCGGCGTGTGCGCGAGGCCGATCGCATGGCCGAGTTCGTGCAGCACCAGGCTGTCGAAATCGTTCGGCGCAGAGCTCGTGTCGAACGGGTCGTTCTCGTTGCCCGGCGCGAATTGGTAATAGGCATTGGCGTCGAACAGGATGTCGCCGGCGCCGGTGCCGCCATTCGGCGGCGGGGCGTAGCCGACCGCGGCTTCGCCGCCGCCGGAGAACGCGAACACGCCGATGCGGATCTGCCCGGTCGCCGGCGGCACGGCGGCGGGGTCGTTGATCGCCACACCGCTGTCGCTGGCGAGCTTGACGAAGCGGATGCCGGTGTGTGCGGACCAGCGCGCCATCATCGCGGTGATGTGCGATTCGAGCGCGGCGATCGGTGTGGCCGTGAAACTGCCCGGCGCGATCTCGAGGTTGATCGCATCGACGCTGGTGCCGGGACAGGCGCTGCCGCAATAGCTGGCATCGCCCGACGTGCCGGCGGGAATGAACGACCAGTACACCGTACCGCCGTCCGTGCCGGCATGGTTGTCGCCCCACTTGAGGTACAGCGTCTCGCTGCCGCTCGGATAGGAATACACTTGGTAGGCCGCGGCGAACGTCATGCCGGCGAACAACCACGCCGCCGCGGTCGCCCACAACATGCGCGCCAGCCACGTCTGGAGCCCGCCGGACATTCCGCCATTCCACGCCGCCCGTCGTTGGCAGTATAGGCGGTCCGCCCGCGTGCTGCAGCGCATTCAAACGACCGTTTGATTTTTGCCGAATCCTGGCGTAGTCTCCGGCGCCGTCGCCGGCACCTTCGGGGAGGAAGGCGCCGCGACGAGGGCGGGAATCGCGCAGCGTTGCGTTTCCCTGCGCGATTCCCTCTGACCGCCCCGGTGGGTCATCGGCGGCGGCAGGGAAGCCACTCCGCACGACGCCCGCCGCGGGCGCTCGATGGCGCCCCGTTTCTGCGGGGCGCGGGGAGGCACGCATGTTCCGATCGCTCGCAAGTCTCGCCTTGCTGCTCGCTTGCGGCGGCAGCCTGGCCAACACCGGCGTCGCGTTCGTCCACGGCACCGGCAAGCAGACCGACGCCTACGACGACTACTGGCAACCGCCCATGGTCAATTCGGTGATCCAGGGCTTGCCGAATCGCGCCAATTACCTCGTCGTCAATTGCGATTTCACCCAGTACATGTGGACCAGCGGCGCCGCCGGCTGTCTGGCGACGCAACTCGGCAACTTCATCGCCGCCAATCACATCGACGATCTGGTCGTCATCACCCATTCCAACGGCGGCAACGTGATGCGCTGGATCCTGTCGAATCCGACCTACGACAGCCGCTATCCGGCGATCATCCGGGCGGTGCGCTGGGTCGATGCAATCGCGCCGTCGAGCGCGGGCACGCCGCTCGCCAACGCGGTGATCGCCGGCAACGTGTTCGAGGCCGCGGTCGGCTGGCTGCTCGGCTACCAGAACGATGCCGTGCGTCAGCAGCAGACGAGCTGGATGGCCTACTACAACGCCAATTACCTGCTCGGTACCGCCGGCCGCCCGGCGCTGCCGAAGGGGTTCTGGGATGTCGTCGGCACCGACGTCACCTTCGCGCCGTGGAATCCCGACGCCTACTGCGGCGGCTACACGCTCAACGCCGGCCTGGAGGTGACCAAGGCCTGGCTGACGAGCTGCGCCGACGGCTTCATCGAATGCGCCAGCGCGGCCGCCGCCGGCCGGGTGTGGTTCTACGACACCGGCGGCGTCGGCGGCCACGTGCTGTCGCACAACCAGAGCCGGCGTGCCTGCTTCGGCCTGGATGTCGTGTTGCGCAACGATCTGTAGCGGAGGCCACGGTCATGAAATTCGCGCTTTGTATACTTTTTCTCAGTGCCGCCGCGTCCGCCGCGCCGGCGTCGCGGCTGTTCGCCCCGGCCGATCACGACCAGATTCCGGTGCGCCTGATCGCGCGCCCGACCGCCGCGGCGTCGCTCGACCGCACGCCGGTGCAGATTGCCCACACGCTCGACGGCGCGCAGGCGCTGGCCGCCGCGCCGCGGCCGTTCGTGGCGCAGAGCCGTGAGTTCTGGAGCGAGGTCGGCGAATCGGAACTGCGCGCCGGCATGCGTATCACCACCACCGCGCCGGGCGCGCTGGTGCGCCTGAGTCCGCAGGGCGGCGCCGGCGCCGCGCTCGATCCGGCCGGCGTGCTGGTGCGCGCCCAAGGCCGCACGCAGAGCGCTGCCGAGGCCGCGAGCGCCATCGCCGACGCCAGGACCCTGCGCAGCGCCGGCATGGCGGTGCCGGCGGGCTCGCTGGTGTTCCGGCTGGCGCCGTCCGCCGGAAGTGGAGAAGTGGAAATTGCCGCACCGCACGCGCAGGGCAGCTATCTGGTCCATGTGTTCGAACCGGACAGCGCGGTCGTGGCGAGCCTCGCCGCGGATCGCGACACCGTGCTGGTCGGCGACACCCTCCGCTTGCGCGTGAGCCTCGCCGGCGGCGCGATGATGCTCGCCTCCGGACTGGTCACCGCACCGGACGGCTACAGCGCCGATCTCGCCTTCACCCGCACCGCCGACGGCGCCTACGAGGCGACGTTCACACCGGATGCCACGCACCGCGACGGCCCGCAGTTGTGGGAGGCGCATGCCTTCACCGCCGCGCGGGTCGGTGCGCGCAGCGTGCTGCGCGACGCCAAGACCGCCTTCGCGGTGAGCGCGCCGGCCGCGCGCTTCGACGGCACGGTGACGACGCGGCACGACGCCGATCTCGCCATCGTCCTCGGCATCGAGGCCGCCGGCGCCAGCCGCTACCAGATCGCCGGCGTGCTCTACGGCACCGGCGCCGATGGCGCCCTGCGTCCGGCGGCGCTCGCGCAATCGGCGGCATGGCTCGAGGCCGGTCGCGGCCGCATCGAACTGCGCTTCGATGCCGACACCCTCGCCGCCGCCGGCGTCCGCGCGCCGTTCGAACTGCGCGATCTGCGCCTGATCGACCAGGCCGACATGGGTCTGCTCGAGCGTCGCGAACGCGCGCTTGCCATTCCTCAGGGGAGGTCTGATTGAACCCCACGTCCCTGCCTTCGGCTGCGGGGCGGCACCTCCACAACCCCCATCAAACCCTTGCGCAGCGAGGGTTTGATGGCCCCTTGGCTCAAGGGGGCGCAAAGAGCGAGGGCTGCATCTTTCACTCGTTCAAAGGTTCCCCAGCGCATCGAGTGCGCGTCGCGGCCGCGGCGCGCGCTCACGCCTCGGCGAACGGGATCGCCAGCACCGTGCGGATGTCGTCGCTGTCGGTCATCGCCATGAGCAGGCGCTCGATGCCGAGCGCCACACCGGCGCAATCGGGCAGGCCGCGCGCGAGCGCGGCGAGCAGGCGCTCGTCCGGCGGCAGCTCGGGCAGTCCGCGTTCGCGCCGGCGCACGTTGTCGGCGGCGAAGCGCGCGCGCTGTTCGTCGGCGTCGGCGAGTTCGTGGTAGCCGTTGGCGAGTTCCTGCGTGCCGACGAACAGCTCGAAACGCTCCGCCAGCGGCGGCTCGCCCGGACGGATGCGCGCGAGCGCGCACTGACTGGCGGGAAAGTCGTGGACCACGGTGATGCGATCGGGCGGAAACGCCGGCTGGATGCGGTGGGTGAGCAGGAGATCCAGCCAGTCGTCGCGACCGAGCCCCGCCGGATCGATGCGCACCTCGCCGAGCACGGTGCGCAGTCGCGTCTCATCCGCGACCAACGGATCGACGCCGAGCGTGCCGGCGAACAGGTCGCGGTAGGGGATTTTGTATACGTTTGCACTTTTTCCGACTAGCGCCAGCGCCGCCCGCACCAGCGCCACGGTTTCGTCGATCAGCCGGTGATGATCCCAGCCGACGCGATACCACTCGAGCAGGGTGAACTCGGGATTGTGGCGACGACCGGCTTCGCCGTCGCGGAACACGCGGCCGAGTTCGTAGCAATCGCCGACGCCGGCCGCGAGCAGACGCTTGTGCGCGAACTCCGGCGAGGTGCGCAGGAAGCGCTCGCGCGGGCCGCCGGCGAGCGGGCCGGAAAAGCGCGTGACGAAGCTCCGCAGGTTGGGATCGGTGTTGGCGGCGGCGGACAGGATCGGCGTTTCGACCTCGAGCACGCCGCGCGCGGCGAAGAATTCGCGGATCGTCGCGTTGAGCCGCGCGCGCAGTTCGAGCGCGCCGCGCAGGCGGCTTGCGGCGGTCTCACCTTGCGTGCACTGGGGAAACTGCCCCCTCACCCCATCCTCTCCCCCGAGCGGGCTTGGGGAGACGGGGTTCCGATACCATGACCGCTCGTTTCCGGCCCTAGCCACCGTGCTGCTCCAGGAACGTCTGCAGCCGTGCCTCGTCCCAGATCTCGACGCCGAGCTCCCGGGCCTTGTCGAGTTTCGACCCGGCCTCGCTGCCGGCGACGACGAAGCTGGTCTTCTTCGACACGCTGCCGGCCACCTTGGCGCCGAGCGCCTCGAGCCGCTCCTTCGCCTCGTCGCGGGTGAACGCGCCGAGCGTGCCGGTCAACACCACGGTCTTGCCGGCGAGCGGGCCCGCACTCGCGCGCCGCGGCGCGTGCTCCGGCCAGCGCACGCCGGCGGCGCGCAGCGCCTCGATCACCGCGCGGTTGTGGCGCTCGCGGAAGAAGGCGAGGATGCAGCCGGCCACCACCGGGCCGATGTCGGGCACCTCGGTCAGCTCCGCCTCGCCCGCGGCGAGCAGCGCATCGAGCGAACCGAAGTGCCGCGCCAGCGCCTTCGCCGTCGCCTCGCCGACCTCGGGGATGCCGAGCGCGTAGAGAAAACGTTCGAGGGTGGTGTCCTTGCTGCGCGCGATCGCCGCGATCAGGTTTTCCGCCCACTTGCTCGCGATCCGGCCCTTCTTCACCGTCTCCGGCACGGTGCCGTCGCGTTCCTCGGCGCGGCGTTTCATGGCGAGCAGGTCGTCGACGCGCAGCCGGTACAGATCGGCCACCGATTCGACGCCGCCGAGTTCGACCAGATCATCGACGATGCGCTCGCCGAGTCCCTCGATGTCGAGCGCGCGGCGCGAGGCGAAATGGCGGATCGACTCCTTGCGCTGGGCGGGACAGTACAGGCCGCCCGAGCAGCGCCACACCGCCTCGCCTTCCTCGCGCACCAGCTCCGAGCGGCACACCGGACAATGCTTCGGCATCTGCCAGGGATGCGTGCCGCGCGGCCGACGTTCTGGCACCACGCGCACCACTTCCGGAATCACGTCGCCGGCGCGGCGCACGATCACGGTGTCACCGACGCGCACGTCCAGCCGCGCGACCTGATCGGCGTTGTGCAACGTGGCGTTGGTCACCGTCACGCCCGCCACCGGCACCGGCGCCAGGCGCGCGACCGGCGTGGCCGCGCCGGTGCGTCCGATCTGCACCTCGATCGCCTCCACCGTGGTCATCTCCTCCTGCGCCGGGAACTTGTGCGCCAGCGCCCAGCGCGGCGCGCGCGCGACGAAGCCCATCGCGCGCTGGCCGTCGTAGCGATCGAGCTTGTAGACCACGCCGTCGATCTCGTAGGGCAGCGCATCGCGGCGCGCGCCGATGCGGCGGTAGTAGGCGAGCAGACCGTCCAAACCGTGGGCGAGGCCGATCTCGCCGCTCACCGGAAAGCCCCACTCGCGCAGGCGCGCGAGCGTCTGCGAATGGGTCGGCGGCAGCGTGCCGCCGTCGATGACGCCGACGGCATAGGCGAAGAACGCCAGCGGCCGCCGCGCGGTCACCTGCGGATCGAGCTGGCGCAGCGAACCGGCCGCACCGTTGCGCGGATTGGCCAGCGTCTTCTCGCCGCGCTTCAACGCCTGCGCGTTGTACGCCGCGAACGCGGCCTTGGGCATGTACACCTCGCCGCGCACCTCGAGCACGCGCGGCCAGTCATGCCCGCGCAGGTGCAGCGGCACCGCGCGCACGGTGCGCAGATTCGCGGTGACGTCCTCGCCGGTGGTGCCATCACCGCGCGTGGCGCCACGCACGAACACGCCGTCCTCGTAGCGCAGGCTGATGGCGAGTCCGTCCACTTTCGGTTCGGTGGAAAACGCCGGATCCTTCACGCCGAGGGTGTCCTCGATGCGGCGCACGAAGTCGGCCACCTCCTCGTCGCGGAAGGCGTTGGCGAGCGACAGCATCGGAATCTCGTGGCGCACCTCGGCGAACTCGGAGGCCGGGCGCGCGCCGACGCGCTGCGTCGGCGAATCGGGCGCGACGAGCTCGGGATGCGCGCGTTCCAGTTCCTCAAGCTCGCGCAGCAGGCGGTCGTACTCGGCATCGGCGATGCTCGGCTCGTCGAGCACGTAGTAGCGGTAGTTGGCGTCCTCGATCTGCGCGCGCAGGCGCAGGGCGCGTCGGCGTGCGTCTTCGGCCGTCTTCATGGCGACGATTGTCGCATGCGCCGCCGGCGGGATCGAATCGCGGCTTGCAAGCGCGCGGCTCCTCGACGATGCTTGCCCGGAAACGCGAGGAGTCCGTCATGGCGAAATCCGGCTGGGCGCCGTTTCCGTATCCCGACAAGGCCTTCGACTACGCCGGCGACAAGCTCGCCAAGGCGTGGGGCAAGCTGCACGCGGGCGATCAGGAGCCGTTTCCGGACGAGCGGCACCTCGCGCGCCTGCTCAAGGCCAATCCGCGGCTTGGCAAGGACGCCGGCAGGCTCGCCACGCAATTGCAGGATGCCTGGCGCGCATTCCATCGCGGCGATTTCCACGAGGCCCACCAACTCGGCGTGGCGCTGAAGGCGCTCGGCGCCTCGGTGGCGATCAAGGCCGGCGGCATTCACGCCACGTATCTCGTCGCGAACGGGAAGGAGAAGACCGCGCGCTTCGAGGCGCTGGCGAAGCTCGCCGAGACGGCGGTCGCCGAACTGCCGGACGAAGCCAACAGCCACTACCGGCGCGCGTTCGCGCTCGGCCGCTACAGCCAGTGCATCTCGATCGCGCAGGCCCTGGCGCAAGGCGTGGCGACCAAGGTGCGCGCCGCGCTCGAGGCGACGCTGCGCCTGGCCCCGAAGCACGCCGAGGCGCACACCGCGCTCGGCCTGTATCACGCCGAGATCGTCGCCAAGGTCGGCGGCATGCTGGCCAGGCTCACCTATGGCGCGAGCGCCAAGGACGCCGAACAGCAATTCGCCGCGGCGCTGAAACTCACGCCCGACGCGCCGATCGCCTGGATCGAATACGGCAACGCGCAGTTGCTGCTGCACGGCGCGCGCGGCGAGGACGAAGCGGCGAACGCCTACGCCAAGGCGGCGAAGCTCAAACCGCGCGACGCGATGGAAGCCCTCGACGTCGCCTGGGCGCGTGCGCAGTTGGCGTGAGCGGAAAGCGCCAGTCGGGGCGATTCCGCGCACCCGCCGCCGACATCGGCCCGGCGTAGCCGACCCAAGCCCTAGTGAACGTGCCGCAGCAACAAGTGCCGTCTGCGCCTATGCCGCGCGAATGACGAATTCCCTCACCGTGGCGATCGGTCGCACTTGGCGTCGATTGCGCCGCAATTCGACGAGCCCATACCGCGCCTTGGTCTTCAGCGTACGCGACAGATTGCTCGGCGCGCGGCCGGTCAGATCGGCAAGCCGAGTGAGTGATTGGGGTTGTTGTTCGCGGATCAGTCGCAACAAGGCACGGTTGTCATCCGACAACACCTCGGCCAGTGAACGCATGGACGTGAACCAGATCTTTGGTTCATCCGGCGCGGGCCGATGGCGACCGTTCGCAATGGCCCGGGCACGCGCGCGAATGTCCGCCTGGGACGCAATGCCGATGATGATTCGCTTCATTTCTGCACCTCTTGCAGCACCCGATCCACCTCGTCGAAGAAGTCCTTCAGCAACTGATCGGCGCTGATGAACTCGTAAGCCTCGCCCTTGTCGTGGCTGTGGCGGTGCCTGTGATCGTAAGGCAGCCGTCGTCCGGTATAGCGTCGGCGTCGCGGCGCTTTGACCGCATGCGCATTGTCATAGCCGAGCAACCGTGTTCCGTAACGATCATGCAGCGTGAGCGCGTAGCGGATGCCATGCGGCACATGCTCATCGGCCGGCACGCGGCGCGCCTCGATCTTGATCCAGTAGCCGTTGCCCTGGTCATAGATCTCTCCGTCCAGCAGCAGCAACGTCTCGATGCCCGGATCCCGCATCGATGCGATCTTATCAACGGTTGATAATGATTGCCAGCACCCCTCACACCATCGGCAACCTGAGCCCCTGCTCCCTGGCGCAGCGGACGGCGAGCTCGTAGCCGGCATCGGCGTGCCGCATCACGCCGGTGCCGGGATCGTTCCACAGCACGCGGCCGATGCGCCGCTCGGCGGCGGGCGTGCCGTCGCAGACGATCACCACGCCGGCGTGCTGGCTGTAGCCCATGCCGACGCCGCCGCCGTGATGGAAGCTGACCCAGGTCGCCCCGCTCGCGGTATTGAGCAGCGCATTGAGCAGCGGCCAGTCGGAAACGGCGTCGCTGCCGTCCTGCATCGCCTCGGTCTCGCGATTCGGCGAGGCGACCGAACCGGAATCCAGATGATCGCGGCCGATCACGATCGGCGCCTTGAGCTCGCCTTTGCGCACCATCTCGTTGAAGGCGAGGCCGAGCCGGTGACGCTGACCGAGACCCACCCAGCAGATGCGCGCGGGCAGGCCCTGGAAGTGGATGCGCTGCTCGGCCATGTCGAGCCAATGGTGCAGATGCGGATCGTCGGGGATCAGCTCCTTCACCTTGGCGTCGGTCTTGACGATGTCCTCTGGATCGCCGGACAGCGCGACCCAGCGGAACGGACCGATGCCGCGGCAGAACAGCGGGCGCACATAGGCCGGCACGAAGCCGGGAAAGTCGAAGGCATGGGCGCAGCCTTCGTCCTTGGCCATCTGGCGGATGTTGTTGCCGTAGTCGAAGGTCGGCACGCCCATCTTCTGGAACGCCAGCATCGCCTCGACGTGCACGCGCATCGACTGCCGCGCGGCCCGGGCGGTGCCGGCGGGATCCGCCTTGCGCCGCTCGAACCACTGCGCCACCGACCAGCCGATCGGCAGGTAGCCGTTGACCGGATCGTGCGCGCTGGTCTGATCGGTCACCGCGTCCGGACGCACGCCGCGGCGCACCAGCTCGGGCAGCACCTCGGCGGCGTTGCCGAGCAGCGCGATCGAGATCGCCTTGCCGGCACTTGTATACTTGTGGATTCTGGCGAGCGCATCGTCGATGTCGCGGGCTTGTTCATCGACGTACTTCGTGCGCAGACGCATGTCGATGCGGCTCTGCTGGCATTCGATCGTGAGCGAACAGGCGCCGGCGAGGCTCGCCGCGAGCGGCTGCGCGCCGCCCATGCCGCCGAGACCGGCGGTGAGGATCCACCGGCCCCGCAGATTTCCGCCGTAGTGCTGGCGGCCCATCTCGACGAAGGTTTCGTAGGTGCCCTGCACGATGCCCTGCGAGCCGATGTAGATCCACGACCCGGCCGTCATCTGGCCGTACATCATCAGGCCCTTGCGATCCAGCTCGTTGAAGTGCTCCCAGGTCGCCCACGCCGGCACCAGATTGGAATTGGCGAGCAGCACGCGCGGCGCGTCGGCGTGGGTCGGGAAAACGCCGACCGGTTTGCCGGATTGGATCAGCAGCGTCTGATCGTCCTCGAGCTCGCGCAGGCAACGCAGGATCGCGTCGAAGCACTCCCAATTGCGCGCGGCGCGACCGATGCCGCCGTAGACGACGAGTTCGCTCGGCCGCTCGGCAACGTCCGGATCGAGGTTGTTCTGGATCATGCGGAACGCGGCTTCGGTGAGCCAGCTCTTGCAGGACAGGTGCGTGCCGCGCGGCGCACGGATCGTGCGCGTGGTGTCGATGCGATTGTTCATGGGAACGGACGATGGGGAAATGGGAAGGATAACGCAACTGGTGGAGGGCTGAGGGCTGAGGGCTGAGGGGCGAGGGCTGAGGGCTGAGGGCTGAGGGCCGTGCAGCTCTTTCCGCTCACCGCTCACCGCTCACCGCTCACCGCTCACCGCTCACCGCTCACCGCTCACCGCTCACCGCTCACCGCTCACCGCTCAC
>JAJPHA010000063.1 GCA_021325475.1 Rhodanobacteraceae bacterium
GTGGAAATTTCCAGATTGGTGCACGACGCCGGCGGCCTGCTCTACTACGACGGCGCCAACCTCAACGCCATCCTCGGCAAGGTGCGGCCGGGCGACATGGGTTTCGACGCCATCCACATGAACCTGCACAAGACCTTCTCCACGCCGCACGGCGGCGGCGGTCCGGGCGCCGGGGCGGTGGGCGTGTCCGAGCGGTTGCGGCCGTTCCTGCCGATTCCGATGATCGAGAAGCGCGCCGACGGCACCTACGGCTGGGTGCGCAAGAAGGACCGGCCGCTGTCGATCGGCCGGCTCACCAGTTTCGCCGGCAACGCCGGCGTGCTGTTGCGCGCCTACGTCTACGCGCGCCTGCTCGGCCGCGAGGGCATGCCGCGGGTGGCCGAGTACGCCACCTTGAACGCGAATTACCTGGCCAGGCGACTGGCCGAGAAGGGCTTCGATCTCGCCTATCCGAAGCGCCGCGCCAGCCACGAGTTCATCGTCACCGTGCAGCGGCAGAAGAAGGAGCACGGCGTCAGCGCGCTCGATTTCTCGAAGAGTCTGCTCGACCGCGGCATCCACGCGCCGACCAATTATTTCCCGCTGCTCGTGCCCGAGTGCCTGCTGATCGAGCCGACCGAGACCGAGAGCAAGGAAACGCTGGACGAATTCGCCGAAGCGATGGGCGAACTGCTGCAGCTCGCGCGGACCGATCCGCAGGCGCTCAGGGACGCGCCGCGCACGACGCCGGTGCGGCGCCTGGACGACGTCAAGGCGGCGAAGGAACTCGATGTCGCCTGGCGCGCGCCCGACGGCGCGCGTGCCGCGGCGGCGTGAGGCGATCCCGCGGCGGAGCGTCTGCGGGCGGGGGAGACGAGCATGCCGAGCACCGAGCCGCGCGGCCCGAGACAGATCTACCAGGCGCTGATCTGGTCGCTCAAGGGGCTGCGCGCCGGCTGGCGGTTCGAGGCCTCGTTCCGGCTCGAAGTATACTTGTGCGCGATCGTCCTGCCGCTCGGTCTGTGGCTGGGGCGCGATGCGGCCGAGAAGGCGCTGCTGTGCGGCAGCGCGATCCTGGTGCTCGCCGCGGAACTGCTGAACTCGGCGGTCGAGGCGGTGGTCGACAAGGTCAGTCCCGAATTCCACGAGCTCGCCGGACGCGCCAAGGACATGGGCTCGGCGGCGGTGTTTCTGCTGATGCTGAACGTCGTGCTGTGCTGGGGCCTGGTGTTGTGGACGCGCTTCACCCCATGAGCGGCCGGCGCGCGGCGCGACCGCCCGCCGGCGTCCGGCCGCCGGCCGGCGCCTGACGACCGCGAACCGACGAGGCCGACCCCTTGGCTCTGCTCCAGCATCCCGAACTCTGGATCGCGCTGCTCACGCTGTCGACGCTCGAGATCGTGCTCGGCGTCGACAACCTCGTGTTCATCTCGATCGCGGTCGGGCGCCTGCCGCCGGCGTCGCGGTCCGCGGCACGGCGCATCGGTCTCGGCTTCGCCTGCATCACGCGCATCGCCCTGCTCGTGGTGCTGGCCGAGCTGGCGCGGATGGACGACACCCACGCCCGGCTGTTCTCGCTGTTCGGCGCGACGATTTCGGTGCGCGATCTGATCCTGATCGGCGGCGGCATCTTCCTGCTGGTCAAGGGCGCCCTGGAGATCCACGACGCCATCTACAGCGAGCGTCTGCTGCCGCCGTCGGCCAAGCGCGTCGCCGCGTTCGCCGTGGTGATCGCCCAGATCGCGCTGATCGACATCGTCTTCTCGCTGGATTCGGTGATCACCGCGGTCGGCATGGTCAACAACATCCCGGTGATGATCGCGGCGATCGTGCTCGCGGTGCTGGTGATGCTGTTCGCCTCCGACCCGGTCGGCAATTTCATCGACCGCAACCCGACCATCCGCATGCTCGCGCTGGCGTTCATCCTGCTGATCGGCGTGGTGTTGATCGCCGAAGGCTTCGACCTCCACATTCCGCGTGCCTACATCTACTTCGCCATGGGCTTCTCGGCGGTGGTCGAATCGCTCAACCTCGCCGCCAAGCGCCAGCGCCGCCGGACCCGACGCCAGCGCGAAAGCGATCGCGCGGCGCCGCTCGCCGACGGCGAACCGGACGGCACGCTGCGTCCGTGAATGGCCGCCGCGCTTGCCGCGGTTCGCGTATGATGGCGCGGTGATCGTGAGAAGGAGATGCCGATGCGCACGTGGTCGATGCTGCTCGTTCTGGTCTGGCTGCCGCTGCTCGGCGGCTGCGGCTACAACGCGATCCAGGGCAAGGACGAGGCGGTCAAGGCGGCCTGGTCGGAAGTCGTCAACCAGTACCAGCGCCGCGCCGATCTGGTGCCGAACCTGGTCAACACGGTGAAGGGCTACGCCACGCACGAGGAGGACGTGCTGACCAAGGTCACCGAGGCGCGCGCGTCGGTCGGCAGGATCAACTTGAGCGCCGAGGACCTCGCCGACGAGGCCAAGGTCAGGCAATTCCAGGCGGCGCAGGGCGAGCTGTCGAGCGCGTTGTCGCGGCTGATGGCGGTGAGCGAGAACTATCCGAACCTCAAGGCGGACGGGCTATTCCAGAATCTCCAGGCGCAGCTCGAGGGCACCGAGAACCGCATCGCCGTGGCGCGCAATCGCTACATCGCCGCGGTGCAGGACTACAACAGCTACGTGCGCAGCTTCCCGCAGAATCTCACCGCCAAGCTGTTCGGTTACGCGCCGAAGGCGAACTTCGCGGTCGACAACGAGAAGGCGATCTCGACCGCGCCGGCGGTGGATTTCAGCAAGCCCGCGCACCCGTAGCCCGTGCCGATGCGCCGGCTGCTCGCGCTGCTCGCCGGGTGTGCGTTCGTCCTCGGGCGCGCGCACGCCGGCGATCTCGCGCCGGTGCCGCCGCTCACGGCGCGCGTCACCGATCTCACCGGCACGCTCGACGCCGCGCAGACGCGGACGCTCGAGACCGAACTCGCCGCGCTGGAGCAGCGCAAGGGCGCGCAGCTCGCGGTGCTGATCGTGCCGACCACCCAGCCGGAGGACATCGCCGCGTATTCGATCCGCGTGGTCGAGGCCTGGAAGCTCGGCCGCCGCAACGTCGACGACGGCGTGCTGCTGATCGTCGCCCGCAACGATCATCGCGTGCGCATCGAGGTCGGACGCGGCCTGGAGGGTGCGATTCCCGACGCCGCCGCGGCGCGCATCATCCGCGAATACATCGCACCGAAATTCCGCGCCGGCGATTTCTACGGCGGCATCCACGACGCCACCGTCGCGCTGACCCGGCTGATCGACGGCGAACCCTTGCCGCCGCCGCTCACCGACGAGCGCGGCGCGGCACCGGCGATGCCGTTCGTGCTCATGTTCACCCTGATCGCGGTGCTGTGGGCGCGCGCCATGTTCGGCTGGCTGCCGTCGCTGCCGCGCGCCGGCGCGGTCGGCGCGGTCGCCGGCGGCAGCGCCTGGTTCTTCACCGGCCTGTTGCCGCTCGCCGTGCCGCTCGGACTGCTCGGCGCGCTGCTCGGCTGGCTCGGCGGCGGCGGCGGCGGTTTCGCGCATCGCGGCGGCTTCGGCGGTTTCGGCGGCTGGGGCGGCGGCTGGAGTGGCGGCGGTGGCTGGAGCGGCGGCGGGTCCGGCGGCGGCTTCAGCGGTGGCGGTGGCGGTTTCGCCGGTGGCGGCGCCTCGGGCAGTTGGTGAGCCATGAACCCGATCCGCACCGCGCGCCATCTGCTCGCCGAAGGACGCGGCCGCCGGCATTTCCCGCCGCGCGTGCTCGATGCGATCCAGCGCGCCATCGCCGCCGCCGAACGGCGCCATCGCGGCCAGATCTGCTTCGCCATCGAGGGCGCGCTGCCGCTCGGGGCGCTGCTGCGCGACGCGAGCGCCCGCGAACGCGCGCACGAGTGGTTCGCGCGCCTGCGCGTGTGGGACACCGAGCACAACTGCGGCGTGCTGATCTACGTGCTCGTGCCCGACCGTGCCATCGAGATCGTCGCCGATCGCGGCATCGCGGCGCAGGTGCGCGCGGACGAATGGAAATCCATTTGTACACAAATGCAGAAATCGTTTGCCGCCGGCGACTTCGAGCGCGGCGCGGTCGAGGGCATCGCCGCGGTCGGCGAGCTCTTGGCGCGGCATTTCCCCGCCGACGGCGGCCCCCGGGTCAACGAACTGCCGGACCGGCCGGTGTTGCTGTGACGCGGCGCGCCGTGGCGGCCGTGCGATACTGCCATCCGGGTCGCGCCGCGGTGGTTTGCCGATTTGAAACCTGATGCGCGCTGAAATTCAGTCGGCCGCCTCTCCTGCCGCAAGAGCAAAGCTTCCGCTCGGCCGCAGGCCGAGCGGGTCACTTCTTTGCTGGTGCAAAGAAGTAACCAAGAAACACCTTCAAAGCAGAACATCCCTCGGAGGACCTGCACGAGGATTCCGAAAAGGGATGAAGACTCCGTATACAACTCGTCCATCGCAAGCTGATACGTCGTTCGCTTCGCCTGGCTGCTTTTCGTGCAAGCGAAAGACCTTTCGATCTTGAGCGACCGAGTTGTACCGGAATATTCATCCGATTGGGAAACGTTGTGCAGGTCCTCCTGGGGATGCTCTGCTTGAACGTGCTTTCTCTTGGTCACTTCTCTTTGCACGAGCAAAGAGAAGTGACCCGCTCGCCGGACGCGAGCGGAAAACCGCAGGATGCGCTTGGAGAACAGAACAAGATCTGCCGTGCCACCCTCACCCGCGCCTTCGGCGCGGCCTCCCCGCCAGCGGGAGAGGTGGCAGACGGATAATAAATTTTGAGACAGATTCTACGGAGCCGCTGCCATGCTGACCTTCATCCTCTGGCTGTTGCTGCTGGTGTTCTGCTGGCCGCTCGCGCTGCTGGCGCTGATCCTGTATCCGTTCGTGTGGCTGATCACGCTGCCGTTCCGCCTGCTCGGCATCGCCGTGGAAGGCGTGCTGGAGCTGCTGCGCGCGATCGTGCTGTTGCCGGCGCGCGTGTTGCGCGGCAAGCCCTGAGGCCCGGTTCGCCTCGGCCAAGGGCCA
>JAJPHA010000074.1 GCA_021325475.1 Rhodanobacteraceae bacterium
AACGCGCTGCTCGCCGCACCGGTGAGACCGCTGGACGCCGCATTGAGTTGATAGCCGGACCCGACCTTGTCCACCGACAGGCCGCTGAATACCGCGACACCGTTGGTTGCGTTGAGCGTGGTCGTGCCGCTCAGCGTCGCACCCGGCGTGCCGCCGGTGAGCGTCAGACTGATCGAGGCGGAGCTGCCGGTGACCGTATTGCCGAAGGCGTCCTGCACCGTCACCGTCGCGCCGAACGCCGCGCCGGATTGCGAGCTTGCCGGCGGCTGCGCAGTGAACGCGAGTTTGGTCGCCGCACCCGGCGTGATCGCGAACGCGCTGCTCGCCGCACCGGTGAGACCGCTGGACGCCGCATTGAGCTGATAGCCGGACCCGACCTTGTCCACCGACAGGCCGCTGAATACCGCGACACCGTTGGTTGCGTTGAGTGTGGTCGTGCCGCTCAGCGTCGCACCCGGCGTGCCGCCGGAAAGTGTCAGACTGATCGAGGCGGAACTGCCGGTGACCGTATTGCCGGCGGCATCCTGCACCGTCACCGTCGCGCCGAACGCCGCGCCGGATTGCGAACTGGCCGGCGGCTGCGCGGTGAAGACCAACTTCGTGGCCGCACCGGGGGTGATATTGAAGGCGTTGCTGGTGGCGCCAGTCAGGCCCGCACTCGCTGCGGTGAGCGTGTAGCCGGTCCCGACCTTGTCGAGCGTGAGGTTGTTGAACGTCGCCACGCCGTTGACCGCGTTGACCGTCACGGTGCCGCCAAGCGTGGACCCGCCGGGATTGTTGCCGATGGCAATGGTGATCGATGCCGAACTGCTCGTCACCAGATTGCCGCTCGCATCCTGCACCTGCACGGTGACCGCCGGCGTGATGACGGCGCCGGCGGCGGTGTTGCCGGGCTGCTGCGCAAAGGCGAGCTTGGTCGGCGCGCCTACCGGCGTACAGCTCGGGAACTTGAACGAGCCGATGCGGGTGTGCCAGCGTCCGTTCGCTCCGTTGGTAGCGGTGTCGTAGTACTCGTTGATGTACCAGAACGTGCAATCGTCGGCGGGATCGATGCTCATCGCCGTGTAGTCGCCCCAGCGCGTGCAGGGATTGCCGCCGCAGTTGTTGCTCTGCGCGGCACTGCCGTCGATCAGCGCGACCTCGGTTTGCGGCAGCGTGTTGAGCGGATCGCTCGCCAGGCGTCCGGCGTAGTAGATGCTCGGGTTGTTCGTGGCATTGCCCCGGCTGTACCCCAGCGCCATATTGCCCTGGCTGTCGACCGCCAGGCTCGCCATCCAGCGATGCAGCGTCGTGTCGGGCGCATACATCTGCTGCTGCACCGGCGTGGTCGACACGATGCCGCCGGTGACGTCGATCTGCGCCCATTGCGGTCGATTGGTCGAACCGCTGGGCTGCGTATCGTGCACCACCCAGAGCGATTCGCTGCTGCCGATCTTGCGGTACTGCACCTTCTGCATCAGTCGATCGAACAGCGTGTCCAGGGTGACCGTTGTGCCGGGTTGCGGCACGCGGGTGCCGCTGCCGTTGTAGCTCGCCTGGCTGACGTTGGTCGGCGCCGACAGCACGCCGCCCGCACCGCAGCCGCTGCCCGGCGTGAATTTGCGCACCTCGAAGGCGAACACGGTCTGCGATTCGGACACGAAGTACTCCGGCGTGCCGGCGGGCGGCAACGAGCCGGGCGCGGTGCCGAGCAGGTTGGCCGGAATCATCGTGAACGGATCGGTGGTGTTCGCGATGAAACCGAGCGCGCTGTTGCCCCCGGTCAGGGGCGCGCCGGAAAACAGCGCCGTGCGGCTGAACGAGGCGAAGGCCACGCCGGCGAAGCTGCCCGCGGGCATGGTGAACTCGTTCGCCGCCATGTACAGGCAGTCGGTCCAGAGACCGAACTTGGGATAGTCGTTCAACGTGCCGTTCGGCGGTGTGCCGGCCGTGCCCGGATCCATGCGCACCGCGTACAACCACCAGCCGCCGGATACCGGATCGCCGGTCTTCGATACCGCGATGCATTCGTAGAATGGCGCCACTGGATTGCCGCTGCCATCGAAGGCGAAGGCGAAATCGGTGAGGATCCAGCGATCCGCCAGGCCATCGTGCAGCACCACCGGATCGCCGTTGTTGTGCGAATCGCACGGCGTTCCGGTCGCGGCCCCGGACCACAGCGAATTTTCGGTGAATGCGGCCAGCCGCGTGCCGGTCTTGCTGTAGATCGCGAAGGCGTCGTTCACCGCCTCGATGTAGTGGTTCGGGCCGACGTCGCCGTTCACGTCGGGCGGCCAGCCGGCGCCCGCCTGCCCGCCGGTAACGACATCGTTGAACGCCAGACCGTCGAAATTCTGCGTCGCGGCCGGCATCGGCCCGAGCAGGAGCGGCGGGGCTTCCGGCGCCGACGTCGGCGCAGACAGCAGCGGCTTGCGATTCGGCGGGCCCTCGAATTCGTTCCAGTGGTGGAAATAATCGCGTGGCGCGTATTCCGGCGGCAGATCGCGCACGTCGCCGTTGTATTCGGCCGGCAGAATGGCGTTGGTGCCGAGTGGCACCGACAGCGTCGCGCCGGACGAGGGCGCCTCGGCATAGGCCGGCGCAGGTGCCGGCACGTCGTAGTCGTCATTGCCATCGGCGGCAACCGACGGCGTGATCGATGCGGCAAAAACCGCGCACAGGAACGCCACCACTCCCGCGAGTGAAGAATCGCGCAACGCTTTCATGAAATCCCCCGACGATGAAATTCCGCGGCGCGCGGCGCGCGCCGCCTGCCGGGCGAACCCGGAACGCTCGCCCGGCCCCCAGCCCGGCGGGCGACTCTACCGGCAACTTGCCGTCGGCACAAGCCGGGTGGGCGCGCCGTCCTGCCGATTCAACACCATCACCCGGAACGCCTCGCCCATCTGGCCGGGCAGGGTCAGGCGTTTGACTTCCTGGGCGAGCCGATAGCGCGCGGTTTCGTCGCGCGCGGCGGCGTAGGCCTCGGCGAAGACCTCGTCGAGGCCGTGCGCGATCAGGAATTCGGCCTGGCTGGATTCGCCGGCGAGCGCGAATCCCGCCGCGCTCGCGGCTTCGGCGAGCGCGTCGAAATCGACCCAGGCGGTGATGTCCTGCAGGCCCGGCAGGATCAGCGGGTCGTCGTGCGCGCGGTGGCGGTAGTGGCAGGTGAGCGTGCCGGTGCGCCGCGCCGGCGCGTAGTACTCGGTGCGGCGGTAGCCGTAGTCGACGACGATCGCCACGCCGTGCGCGAGCGCGCGTGTGACCGCGGCGAACCACGGCGCGAGCAGCGGCCGCACTTCCGAGCAATACGGGCGCGGCAGCGCGTGCGCCGCGCCGACGGCGGCGTCCACCGCCGCGGCGAGCGCGGCGTCCGCCGGCACCTCGCGCCAGACGAATTCGCCGCGTTCGCCGACCCCGACCGCGCGCGCGAACAGGCCGTTCTCGCGCAAGGCGAACAGGCGCACCGGCAGCGCATCGATCACTTCGTTGGCGATCAAGGCGCCCTGCCACGGTCGCTCCGGCGGCGCGTCCAGCCACTCGGCGATTTTTTCCAAATGTGGACAATGTTGCATGATCGCCGCGCGCTGGCGCTCGCGCAGATCGGCGCTCGGTTCGAGCAGCCGGTAGCGCGCCGGCAGTGCCGCGAGGCGTTCCAGCTCGCCCAGCAGCTCGACGGCGAGCGCGCCGCTGCCGGGACCGAGCTCCAGCACCTCGCCGCGCGTCTGCCGCAGCACCGGCGCGAGCGCGCGCGCGAGGCAGCGCGCGAACACGCCGCCGAGTTCGGGCGCGGTGACGAAATCGCCGGCCGCGCCGAACTTGGCCGCCCCGGCGCTGTAGTAGCCGAGACCGGGCGCATGCAGCGCCAGTTCCATGTAGCGGGCGAAATCGAGCGCGCCGCCGGTCGCGGCGATTTCGGCGCGGATGCGCGCCGCCACGCG
Organism: Rhodanobacteraceae bacterium; assembly: GCA_021325475.1. Lineage (GTDB taxonomy): Bacteria > Pseudomonadota > Gammaproteobacteria > Xanthomonadales > Rhodanobacteraceae > Rudaea. Next base: position 3,921 of record JAJPHA010000074.1, read on the forward strand.
CTCGCCGTGGGCGCGCGCCGCTGCGCTCGGTTCGGGCCAATCCACACGCATACTGGCATTCGCGAGAAAAATGCGCTGCAATCCTCGCATGAATCCGGCCGGCGAACAGCGTCCCGTCGCGCTCGTCACCGGCGCCGCCAAACGCGTCGGCGCGGCGATCGCGCGCGCGCTGCACGCCGCCGGCTACGATCTCGCCCTGCACTACCGCAGCTCGCGCGCCGAGATGGCGGCGCTGTGTGCGGAGCTGGAAGGCCGGCGCCCCGGCAGCACGCTGGCGATCGCGGCGGATCTCGCCGATGTGGCGCGCCTGCCCGGGATCGTGGACGCCTGCCTCGCCCGCTACGCGCGGCTGGACGCGCTGGTCCACAACGCCTCGGCGTTCTTCGCCACACCCCTCGCCGCGGCGACGCCGGCGCAGTGGGAGGAACTGTTCGCCAGCAACGCCCGCGCGCCGTTCTTTCTCAGCCAGGCCGCCGCGCCGCACCTCAAGAAGGTACAAGGCAGCATTGTCAGCATTGTGGACATTTACGCGGAGCGCCCGCTCGCGCAGCATCCGCTGTACTGCATGGCCAAGGCGGCACTGGCGATGATGACCTTGGCGCTGCGCGGGAGCTCGCGCCGGAGGTGCGCGTCAACGCCGTCGCGCCCGGCGCGGTGCTGTGGCCGGAGGGCGGCAAGCCGCTCGCGGAACGCGACCGGCTGATCGCGCGCACGCCGCTCCAACGCGCCGGCGCGCCGGAAGACGTCGCCGCGGCCGTGCTGTTCCTGTTGCGCGATGCCGGCTTCACCACCGGTGCCGTGCTCAAGGTCGACGGCGGCCGTTCGCTGGCGATGTGACGCGGCGCGGTAGCGCTAGTCGCCCGTTCCGCCCGGCGGCAGCGTCACCCGCGCGAAGGCGACGTCGCGTTCGGGGTGCTCGCGCCAGAGTTCGCCGATCGTCCGGCCCGCGAGCGGATGCGCGACGTCGGCGGCGATGTCGGCGAGCGGCTTGAGCACGAAGGCCTGTTGCAGTTCCGCGCGTGGAATCTGGAGGTGCCCCGGTCCGCGCACGATGCGATCGCCGTACAGCACGATATCGGCATCCAGCGTGCGGCTGGAATAGCGCGGCACGTCGCGGCGGCGGCCGTGGCGGTCTTCCAGCGCGTGCAGCCAGGCATCCAGCGCCGCCGGTTCCAGATCGGTGTCGAGGCCGACCGCGAGATTGAGGAAATCCGGGCCGTCGAAGCCGACCGCCGGAAAGCGGTAGACCGGCGAGACGACGAGCGCGCCGAAGCGCGTGCGGAGTTCGTCGAGCGCCGCGCGCAGATGGCGTTCCGGCGCGAGATTGGAGCCGAGACTGAGCCAGGCGCGGGTCATGCGGCCGGACGGGTGCCGCGCTCGATCACCACGCCGACCGCGCGCGAGCCGCGCACCGCGCCGGGTTTCGACAGCTTCAGGCGCAGCCACGGCGTGCGGAACTCGCCGAGCACGAGCTCGGCGCAGCGCTCGGCCAGCGTCTCGACGAGTTCAAAATGGGAATTTTCCACAAAGCCGATCAGCCGCTTGGCCACCGCCTTGTAGTCGAGCGTGTCCTCGATGCGGTCACTCGCCGCTGCCCGGCGGTTGTCGAACGCCATTTCGAGATCGAGCGCCACGGTCTGGCGGATGTTGCGCTCCCAGTCGTAGATGCCGATGACGGTTTCGATGCGCAGGTCTTCGATGAAGACGATGTCCATGGGGAGGGCTGAGAGCGGAGGGCTGAGGGCTGAGGGCGGAGGGCGGAGGGCGGAGGGCTGGCGAACGTGTGGGCGAGCGTGCGGGTGCGCTGCAATTTGTATACTTTTCAGCGCCCCGCGTCCGACGCCTCCACCGGCGGCAGCGTTTCCAGATCCCAGCGCGGGGCGACGCGAATGGCGTTGTCGTCGCCTTGTCCCGCGGCGAGCCGCAGCGCGCCGGCGAGCGCGATCATGGCACCGTTGTCGGTGCAGAATTCCAGGCGCGGGAAATGGACGCGGAAACCCTCCTTCGCGGCGGCCTCGGCCAGCGCGGCGCGCAGCCGGCGGTTGGCGCCGACGCCGCCGGCGATGATCAGGCGCGCGGCGCCGGCCGCCTCGAGCGCGCGCCGGCACTTGATGAGCAGGGTCTCGACGATCGCCTCCTCGAACGCGCGGGCGATGTCCGCCTTCGCGTTCGCCTCGGCGGCGTGCTGCTGGTAGGTCATGAGCACCTGCGTCTTCAGGCCGCTGAAGCTGAGATCGAGCCCGGGGCGGTCGGTCATCGGCCGGGCGAAGCGGAACCGGCCCGGCGTGCCGGACTCGGCGAGTTTGGCCAGCGCCGGGCCGCCGGGATAGGGCAGTCCCATCAGCTTGGCGGTCTTGTCGAACGCCTCGCCGGCGGCATCGTCGAGGGTGTCGCCGAGCAGCCGATAGCGGCCGATGCCGGCCACCTCGACCAGCATCGAATGGCCGCCGGAGACCAGCAGGGCGACGAACGGCGGCTGCGGCGGATCGGCTTCCAGCAACGGCGCCAGCAGATGCCCTTCCATGTGATGCACGCCGATCGCCGGCACCTCCAGTGCCCAAGCCAGCGAGCGCGCACAGGCGGCACCGACCAGCAGCGCGCCGATCAGGCCGGGGCCCGCGGTATAGGCCACTCCGGCGAGGTCGCGGGGCGCCAGGCCCGCACGGGACAGGGTTTCGCGGATCAGCGGCAGCAGCTTGCGCACGTGGTCGCGCGAGGCCAGTTCCGGCACCACGCCGCCGTAGTCGGCGTGCATGCGGATCTGGCTGTACAGGGTGTGGGCCAGCAGCCCGCGGGCGGTATCGAACACCGCCACCCCGGTTTCGTCGCAGGAGGTCTCGATGCCCAGCACGGGGCCGGCGACGGCCAGGGATTTTGCAATTTGCGCGTTCGACACGGTAAAATGCGCGGCTCGCCCGGTTCGACGGGCTAGAGTGTACCGGAGTCTCCATGCCCAGCGTAAAAGTTCGCGAGAACGAGCCGTTCGAGTTCGCGCTGCGCCGCTTCAAGCGCACCTGCGAGAAGGCCGGCATCCTCGCCGAAACCCGCAAGCGCGAGTACTACGAAAAGCCGACGCAGGAGCGCAAGCGCAAGGCCGCCGCGGCGGTGAAGCGCCATCTGCGCCGCGTCTCGCGCGACGTGACCAAGCGCCAGCGCCTGTACTGATTCGCGTATCCCTCGCGAGGCGCCGGTCCGCGCGGGCCCGCCTCGTTCGCGGCATGCTCCGGCCGTCGTCGCGTGCGCGACGGCGGCTTTTGCTTTTGGCGCGATCCGCCGCCCAGGTTCCTGCCGACAGGTGATGCCATGAGCCTCAAGGAACAACTCGCCAACGACATGAAGGCCGCGATGAAGGGCGGCGACAAGGAACGCCTCGGCGTGATCCGCCTGATCCACGCCGCGATCAAGCAGCGCGAAGTGGACGAGCGCATCAGCCTCGACGATGCCCAGGTGCTCGGCGTGCTGGAGAAGATGCTCAAGCAGCGGCGCGATTCCGTCGCCCAGTTCCAGGCCGCCGGCCGCGGCGATCTGGTGGACAAGGAAACCTTCGAGATGCGCGTGATCGAGAGCTACCTGCCGGCGCAACTGTCCGCCGCGGAAGTCGACGCGCTCATCGCCGCGGCGATCGCCGAGGCCGGCGCGAGCGGCCCGAAGGACATGGGCAAGGTGATGGGCCTGGTCAAACCCAAGGTCGCCGGCCGCACCGACATGGCCAAGCTGTCGGAACTGGTCAAGGCGAAGCTCGGCGGGTTGCACTGAGCCGCGCGGCAGGCCGGGACACTCGCCGCGCATCCGCCGCCCGCGCGGCGCCTTGCGCGGCGGCGGAATTCGGGTCGCCATCGACCCCGGCGACACGCCATCCGTGGCATGCTTGAGCGCCATGCCCGGCCGCATCCCCGATTCCTTCATCGACGAGCTGCTCGCCCGCGTCGACATCGTCGACGTGATCGAGCAGCGTGTGCCATTGAAGAAGGCCGGGCGCGACTGGACCGCGCGCTGTCCGTTCCACGACGAACGCACGCCGTCGTTCACGGTGAGCCCGACCAAGCAGTTCTACCACTGCTTCGGCTGCGGCGCGCACGGCAGCGCGATCCGGTTCCTGATGGAATACGACCGGCTCGAGTTCGTCGATGCGGTGGAGGAGCTCGCCGCGCGCGTCGGCCTCAAGGTGCCGTACGAGGGCGGCCGCCCCGCCGCGCCGTCCGACAGTGCGGATTTGTATACCGTGCTCGAGGCGGCGGCGAAGTTCTACCAGCGCGAGCTCGCCCGCAGCGACAAGGCGCGTGCCTATTTCGCGGCGCGCGGCCTCGACGACGCGACCATCGCGCGCTTCGGCCTGGGCTACGCGCCGGACGCCTGGGACGCGCTGAAATCGGCGCTCGGCACGAGCCCGCAACGCCTCGCCCTGCTGGAAAAGGCCGGCCTGCTGACGAGCGGCGAACGCGGCACGCGGTACGACCGTTTCCGCGACCGCGTGATGTTCCCGATCCACGATCGGCGCGGCCGGATCATCGCCTTCGGCGGGCGGATACTCGCGGAAAAGGCCGGCGCGGGATCGCCGGTTGCCGATGCCGGCGCGCCGGACGCGCGCAAGAACGAGGGTCCGAAATACCTCAACTCGCCGGAAACGCCGCTGTTCCACAAGGGTCGCGAATTGTTCGCGCTGTGGCACGTGCGCCAGGCGCACGGCAAGATTCCGCGTCTGATCGTGGTGGAAGGCTACATGGACGTGATCGCGCTGTTCCAGCACGGCCTCACCCAGGCGGTGGCCACGCTCGGCACGGCCACGACCCGCGACCACGCCGAGCTGCTGTTCCGGAATTGCGCCGATGTATACTTTTGCTTCGACGGCGACCGCGCCGGCCGCCAGGCGGCCTGGCGCGCGGTCGAAGCCGTGCTGCCGCGCATGCGCGACGGCCGCCAGGCGTTGTTCCTGTTCCTGCCCGAAGGCGAGGATCCCGATTCGCTGGTGCGCCGCGAGGGCCGCGACGGCTTCGAGCAGCGCCTGGCCCACGCCACGCCGCTCAGCGAGTTCTTCTTCGCCGAGCTCGGCAAGGACGCCAACCTCGCCAGCCTCGACGGCAAGGCGCGGCTGGCCGAGCGCGCGCGGCCCCTGCTCGGCCAGATTCCCGACGGCGCGTTCCGCGACCTGATGCTGCGCGAGCTCGATCGCCTGACCAACGTGCGTCTGTCGCTGGTGCCGGCCGGTGCGGAAGAGCGGCCGCGCCCCGCACGACCGCAGGAGCGCACCCTGGTGCGCACCGCGGTCGCGCTGCTCGTGCAGAATCCGGCGTTCGCCGAGGCGATCGCGCCGCCGTACGTGTTCTCCGCGCTGCGTCAGCCCGGCATCCCGCTGCTGGTGGAGCTGATCGGGCTCGGTCGAGCGCGACCGGAGCTATCCACGGCGATGATTCTCGAACACTTCGCCGAGCGCGCCGAACTGCGCGCGCTGCAGAAGCTCGCGGTGATGGAGTTTCCCGGCGACGAGGCGTCCCGACGCGCGGAGTTCCTCGATGCGCTGGCGAAGCTCGACCGCCAGACCCACATCCAGCGCCGCGACGAGCTCGACGCCAAGGTGCGATCGCAGGGGATCGCCAGCCTGAGCGCCGAGGAGAAGAACGAGCTGCGCGAACTCAAGGCGCTGATCGCGACACCGGCGCGACCGACGTGAGGCGCGCCGCGCCGTTCACAGCATCGCGGCGAGGTCCTTCTCGATCTTCTCCGGCGTATCGGTCGGCGCGTAGCGCGCCACGACCTTGCCGTCCTTGTCGACCAGGAACTTGGTGAAGTTCCACTTGATCGCCTCGGTACCGAGCACGCCCCGGGCCTGCTTCTTCAGGTACTGGTACAGCGGATGCGCATTGGCGCCGTTGACCTCGATCTTGGCGAACAGCGGAAACTGCACGTTGTAGTTGAGCGCGCAGAAGTTCTTGATCTCGGCTTCGTCGCCCGGCTCCTGGTGGCCGAACTGGTCGCAGGGAAAGCCGAGCACGACGAGCCCGCGCTCGCGGAACTTCTCGTACAGCGCCTCCAGCCCGCGGTACTGCGGCGTGAAGCCGCACTGGCTGGCGACGTTGACGACGAGCAGGGTCTTGCCGCGGTAGGCGTCGAGCTTCTGTTCGACGCCGTCGATGGTCTTCGCGCTGAAATCGTAGATGCTGGTCATGAGCGCTCCGGGCCGAGGAGAGACGGCGACACTTTGCGCATCGGCGCGGCGCTTGTCCAGCGGCGCGCCGGTCGCGCGCCGGTCAGGTCAGGCGCCGCCACTGCCACAGCGGCTGGGTGAGCGGCGGCGTGTCGATGTAATGATCGACGAGCAGGAACGCGAACAGCGCCATCAGGTACACGATCGAGTAGTGGAACACCGAGAGCGCGAACCGTTCGTTCGGCGGGCGCAGCAGCACCGCGGCGTAATAGAGGAATCCGGCGCCGAGCACCAGCGCGCCGCCGAGATAGAACAGGCCGCACATGCCGGTGAGATACGGCAGCACGCTCGCCACGACCAGCAGCACGGTGTAGAGCAGGACGTGCCAGCGCGTGTACTCGACACCGTAGGCGACCGGCAGCATCGGCACGCAGGCGCGCGCGTAGTCCTCGCGGCGGAAGATCGCGAGCGCCCAGAAATGCGGCGGCGTCCAGACGAAGATGATGAGAAACAACAGGAGCGCGTAGGGATGCACCTGGTTGGTCACCGCGGCCCAGCCGAGCAGCGGCGGCGCGGCACCGGCGGCGCCGCCGATGACGATGTTCTGCGGCGTGGCGCGCTTGAGCCACGCGGTATACACGATCGCATAGCCGATCAGCGAGGCGAAGGTGAGCGCCGCGGTCAGCGGATTGACCAGCGCGACGAGGATCGCCATCGACGCCACGCCGAGCACGACGGCGAACACCAGGACCTGCCGCGCGGTCAGCGCGCCGCTCGGCAGCGGCCGGTGCGCGGTGCGCGACATCAGCCGGTCGATGCGCTGGTCGATCAGGTGGTTGATCGCCGCGGCCGAGGCGGCGGCGAGCCAGATGCCGAGCGTGCCGAACACCAAGGGCCGCCACGGCACCATGCCGGGCACGGCGAGGAACATGCCGATGATCGCGGTGAACACGATCAGCGCCACGACCCGCGGCTTGGTCAGCTCCAGATACTGGCGGGCGAGCGGAAACATGCGTGGCCTAGCCTGCGGCGCCGGCGATGTTTATGCAAGCCGGCGCAGCCGCACCGCCAGCGCCAGCAGTGCGCACAGCAGCAGGGCGGCGAGCGCGTTGTGCATGGTCGCGACCGGCAGCGGCAAGCCCTGGGTGACGTTGCGGATGCCGAGCAGCACCTGGCCGATCAGGCCCAGACCGAAGAACAGGCCGAACGGGCGCGTTTCACGGCGGCGGATCGCGGCGACGGCGAGCGCCAGGCCGTAGCCGAACACGACGAGCGCACCGAGCCGATGGGCGAGCTGGATCGCGGTGCGCGCCGGCGCGTCGAGCACGCCGCCTTCGTAATCGACGCCGATCTCGCGCCAGAGCACGAACGCCGCGCGGAAATCGGTCGGCGGCCACCATCGGCCGAGACAGGTCGGAAAATCCGTGCCGCAGGCGAGCGCGGCGTAGTTCGCGCTGGTCCAGCCGCCGAGCGCGATCTGCGCGGCCAGCAAGGCGATGCCGATCCAGCACAGCCGCCGCAATGCGGCATTTTCCACATTGCCGCATGGCCGCAGGGTCAGGCGTGCCGCGGTGTAGACCAGCAGCGCCAGCAACGTCATGCCGCCGAGCAGATGCGCGGCGACCACGAGCGGCAGCAGTTTCAGCGTCACCGTCCACATGCCGAGCAGGGCCTGCAACACGATGACCAGCGCCGCCGCGCACGGCACCGCGGCCAGCCCGCCGAGCTCGCGGCGGCGGATCCAGGCCCAGGTCGCCAGCGCGAACACGGCGAGACCCAGCCCGCCGACCAGGATGCGGTGGACCTGCTCGCGCCAGGCCTTGGCCGGCTCGACCGGACGCTGCGGAAACGCGGCGTTGGCGCGCGCGATCTCGTGCGTCTGCGTCGGCCAGGTGAGCTGGCCGTAGCAGGTCGGCCAGTCCGGGCAGGACAGGCCGGCGTTGGACAGGCGCACGAACGCGCCGAACACGATCACGCCGAACGCGAGCGCGGCGGCGAACCAGGCGAGTCGGCGCAGGCCGCTCGGAGCATTTGTATACTTGTTCATCAGTACAGGATGCGAACGATGTCCTTGCGCACGCCCTGCGCCGCATAGCCTTCCGGATAGCGCAGAATCAGGCGCCCGTTGGGATCGACCAGGGCGAGCGCGAGCGCGTCCTCGCCCTGCGCGCGTTCGGCGGCCAGCGCGCCGGTGTCGTCGCGCCCGACGAGCAGCGGCGCCCGCGCGGCGAGGAAATCCGCGGGCAGCGGCGGACCGAGGTAGGTCACGCGCAGGCGTTCGGCGTTGCGGCCGAGGGTGATGCGCAGGCGCAGCGCCTCGTCGAGCCGGGCGCGGCACTGCGTTTCGCAGCGCGCGCCGGGCAACGCCAGCAGGGTCCAGCGGAACTGCGCGTCGCGCCAGGCGAGCCGGCTGCCGTCGGCGAGCGTCACGGCAACCGCCGTCAGATCGCGCGGCGGCTCCACCAGCACGCCGTTCGCCACCGTGCGCGCCGGACGCCAGTCGCCGGCGCGCAGCAGGAACGCGGCGACGAGCGGTGCCGCGAACAGCAGCACGATCAGCACGAGCACGAGACGATTGCGCCGGCGCGGGTTCATTTTTTCGCATTCTCCACTTTGCGCCAATGCTGGGCGACGAACACGCCGGCGGCGATCGCGGCGAACAGCCACCACTGCACGGCATAGGCGCGATGCCGCTCCGGCGGCAGCACGCTCGGCGTCCACTCGCGCACGAAGCCGGCGTCGGCCTCGGCATCCAGCAGCAGCAGGCGTGGCAGCAGCGGCCGGCCGAGATCGGCGGCGATTTCGCCCGGATCGAGCCGCAGCGTCAGCTTCGGCCAGTCGCGTTGCCCCGGCAGCGGATCGCCGCCGAGCCGCAGGCCGCCGCCCGGAAACGGCGCATACAAGCCGCGGAGCGTGACCTCGCCCGGCGCCGGCGGCGGCAACGCCGGCCGCGTGCCGGGCGCGTGATCCCACGCCACCCAGCCGCGATCGACCAGCAGCAGGCGCGATTCGCCGAGCGGTGCGAACACGCCGATCGCGTGCACGCCGACGCGGCCGGCATGCACCTGCTCGTCGAGCAGATAGCCGCGGTCGGCGAGATAGCGGCCGGCGACGCGCACGTGCGGGTAGCGCGCGGGATCGGCGCCGTCGCGCACCGCGGCCAGATCGACCGGCGCCTCTGCCGCCGCGGTGCGAAACGCCGCGAGCAGCCGCTCCTTCTCCGCCGCGCGCCGCCATTGCCACGCGCCGAGCGCGCCGAACAGCGCCACGCCGAACACGGCCAGCGCCACCGCGCGCGCCGTCGGCCGCCGCCAGCGTCGCGCGTTCATCGCCGCGCGCGGCTATACTGGCAGGCGCACCGCCGCTTCGGTCCCGCGCCCATGCCGACCACGCTGATCATCGTCGCGTTCCTGATCGTGATCATCTACAACCTGGGCGCGGCCCTGTTCTACATGATGACCGACAAGGGCCAGACCGATCGCACGGTGAAGGCACTCACGCGCCGCATTGGCCTGTCGGTGCTGCTGATCCTGCTCGTCATTCTCGGCATCGCCACCGGCATCATCCGGCCGCACGACATCGGGCGCTGAGACCTCCCCTTCTCCCCCCGGGAGAAGGTGGCGCGAAGCGCCGGATGAGGGTTCGGTATGGAACAACGTCGTTCCAACCCCGGACCCTCACCCCCACCCCTCTCCCGCCGGGAGAGGGGCTCGCGATCACATCACGTAGACGAACAGGAACAAGCCCAGCCACACCACGTCGACGAAGTGCCAGTACCAGGCCACCGCCTCGAACGCGAAGTGGTGGTCGCGATCGAAATGGCCGCGCGCGCAGCGCAGCCAGATCACCGAGAGCATGATCGCGCCGAGCGTCACGTGCAGGCCGTGGAAGCCGGTCAGCATGAAGAACGTCGACCCGTAGATGCCGGTGCCGAGCGTCAGGTTCATGTGGGTGTAGGCCTCGATGTACTCGTGCGCCTGCAGATTGAGGAAGGTGAGGCCGAGCAGGACCGTCGCCGCCAGCCAGATCAGCAGCTGCGTGCGCTTGCCGGCGCGCAGGGCGTGATGGGCGATGGTGACGGTGACGCCGGAGGACAGCAGGATCAGGGTGTTGAGCAGCGGCACGCCCCACGCCGGCATGCTCTCGAACGCGCCGCCGACCTGCGCCGGGCCGTTGGTCGGCCACGCCGGCGTGAAGCCCTTCCACAGGAAGAAGTTGGTCAACGCGCCGTCGCCCTCGCCGCCGATCCACGGCACCGCGAAATTGCGCGCATAGAACAGCGCGCCGAAGAATGCGGCGAAGAACATCACCTCGGAGAAGATGAACCACATCATGCCCATGCGGAACGAGGTGTCCACCTGCTTGTTGTAGGTGCCGGCCAGCGATTCGGCGATCACCGTGCGGAACCAGCCGAACATCATCGACAGCAAGCAGGCCACGCCGAGCAGCGACAGGTACTTGCCGGCGCCGACCTCGTTCACCCACAGGGCGCCGCCGAACACGGTGAAGAACAGGCCGAACGAACCCAGGATCGGCCAGCGCGTGCCGTGCGGGACGTAGTAAGCGCCGGATGCTGCTTGTGCCATTGCGGTTTCCTCTCGCTACGACGAAGTCTTGCCGGCGGCCAGGCGTTCCTGTTCGGCCAGCTTCTTCGTCGCCAGTTGATTGTTGTAGAAGGTGTACGAAAGCGTCAGCGTGTCGATGTCCGGCGGCAGTTGCGGATCGACCACGAAGCGCACCGGCATGCGCCGCGATTCGCCGGATTTCAGCGCCTGCTCGGTGAAGCAGAAGCACTCGGTCTTGTTGAAGTACGGCGAGGCCGAGGCCGGCGCCACGCTCGGCACGGCGTTGCCGACGATCGTCGCCGGCGCGAGATTGGTGGCGTCGAACCAGGCTTCGCTGAGCGCGCCCGGATGCACGCGGATGCTGGCCCGCTCCGGCGCGAACCGCCAGGCGAGCGCGCTGTTGACGTTGCCGACGAACTGGATGGTGACCCAGCGCGAGGTGTCCTCGGCGAACCCGGCCACCTTGGCCGTGCTGTCGGCGGTGTTGTAGATGCGATTCTTGAACACGTGCACGCAGGCGATCCGGTACAGCGGCACCATGGCGAAGCCGAACAGGAACATGCACGCGCTCACCAGCAGGGCGCGCTTGAGGAACCGGCGATTGCGGCGGGCGGTGTCGGTCGGCATCAGCGCCACACCAGTTGCTGCACGAAGAACAGCACGTAGACCGCGAGCGCGATCGCGGCGACGATCCACGCCGTGCGCCGCACGCCGGCGCGGCGGCGTTGTTCGCGTTCGAGGCTGGCGTGCTGCGGCGTCATGTTTCCGTAGGGTGTTCCCGGCATCGCTTGAGAAGTGCGGGCACGGATGCCTGCTTCGTGATCCTCGCGATCAGGGACGATCGCAAAAAATCAATGCGTCACGTCGCCGTGCGCCAGGTCCTCGTCGTGGATCGCCGGCGGTGTGGCGAAGGTGTGGAACGGCGCCGGCGAAGGCACCGTCCACTCGAGCCCGTGCGCCGCTTCCCAGGCGCGCGCCTCGGCCTTCGCGCCCTTCTTCAGCGAATGCCAGAGGATGAAGGCGAACATGAACGGCGTCAGGAACATGCCATAGGCGCCGATCGTCGAGACCAGGTTCCAGTCGGCGAAGGCGACGTTGTAGTCGGGAATGCGGCGCGGCATGCCGGCCAGCCCCAGGAAGTGCTGCGGGAAGAACAGCACGTTGACGAACACCATGGTCCACCAGAAGTGCACCTTGGCCCAGGTTTCGTTGTACATCCTGCCGGTCCACTTCGGCCACCAGTAGTAGATCGCGCCGATGATCGAGAACAGCGCGCCGGTGACGAGCACGTAGTGGAAGTGGGCGACGACGAAGTAGGTGTCCTGGTACTGGAAGTCGGCCGGCACCAGCGCCAGCATCAGTCCGGAGAAACCGCCGATGGTGAACAGGATGACGAAGGCGATCGCCCACAGCATCGGCGCCTCGAAGCTGAGCGAGCCGCGCCACATGGTCGATACCCAGTTGAACACCTTCACCCCGGTCGGCACCGCGATCAGCATGGTCGCGTACATGAAGTACAGCTCGCCGCCGAGCGGCATGCCGACGGTGAACATGTGGTGTCCCCAGACGATGAACGACAGGAACGCGATCGAGGCGGTCGCGTAGACCATCGCCTGGTAGCCGAACAGCGGCTTGCGGCTGAAGGTCGGGATGATCTCGCTGACGATGCCGAACGCCGGCAGGATCATGATGTAGACCTCGGGATGGCCGAAGAACCAGAAGATGTGCTGGAACATCACCGGGTCGCCGCCGCCGGCGGCATTGAAGAAGCTGGTGCCGAAGTACTTGTCGGTGAGCAGCATGGTCACCGCGCCGGCCAGCACCGGCATCACCGCGATCAGCAGGAACGCGGTGATGAGCCAGGTCCACACGAACAGCGGCATCTTCAGCAGATCCATGCCCGGCGCGCGCAGGTTGAGGATGGTGGCGATGATGTTGATCGCGCCCATGATCGAGCTGATGCCCATCAGGTGAACCGCGAAGATGCTGAACGCCACCGCGTCGCCGCCCTGGATGGCGAGCGGCGGATACAGCGTCCAGCCGCCGGCGATGGCGCCGCCGCCGGTGCCGAACAGCAGGTACTGCACCAGCGGCCACAGCAGCAGGGTGAACGCGAACGGCAGGATCCAGAACGACCAGTTGTTCATGCGCGGCAGCGCCATGTCCGGCGCGCCGATCATCAGCGGCACCATCCAGTTGGCCAGGCCGACGAAGGCCGGCATGATCGCGCCGAAGATCATCACCAGCGCGTGCAGCGTGGTCATCTGGTTGAAGAAGTACGGCTGCACGAATTGCAGGCCGGGCTGCGCCAGCTCGGTGCGGATCACGCCGGAGAACAGCGCGCCGACGCAGGCCATGATGAAGGCGAACACCAGGTACAGCGTGCCGATGTCCTTGTGGTTGGTCGAACACACCCAGCGGTTGAAGAAACCGTGCGGCTTGTCGTCGTGGTGTGCGTCGGAATGGGCAACGTGCGTAGTCATGATCGACCTCGGGTGCGAATGCCGCGGGCTTCGGTTAGCCGGCGCCGGCGGCGGCCGGCGCGGGGGCGGCGGGCGCATTGGCGCGGGTGGCCGCGGCTTCCTGTTCGTCCAGCCACTTCTGGAATTCGGTCATCGGCACGGCCTTGACCACGATCGGCATGAAGCCGTGGTCCTGGCCGCACAGCTCGGCGCACTGGCCGCGATAGATGCCGGGATCGTGGATCACCGTCCAGGCGTCGTTGATGATGCCGGGAATGGCGTCCTGCTTGATGCCGAGCGCCGGCACCCACCAGGCGTGGATGACGTCGTCGCCGGTGACGACGAAGCGGATCTTGGTGTCGGTCGGCACCACCAGCGGATGATCGACGTTGAGCAGATACGCCGGCTCGCCGTTGTCCTCGACCTTCCACGGATCGAGCCCGGAGCGGAGCTGGCGGGTCTTGTCGCTCAGCGGATCCAGGCGCGAGATGAAATGCACGTGGTAGGGCTTGTCGCCGACGTTGATGTAGTCGTAGCCCCACTTCCACTGGTAGCCGGTGATCTTCACCGTCATCTGCGACTGTTCGGTGTAGGCCATGTCGATCACGACCCGGGTCGCCGGATAGGCGAGGCTGACCAGGATCAGGATCGGCACCACGGTCCAGACGATCTCGACCTTGGTGTTGTGGCTCCAGGTCGCGGCGACCGCGCCCTTGGACTTGCGGAAGCGGATCATGGCGATGATCATCGCGCCGAACACGACGATGCCGATCGCACAGCAGACGTACAGCCCCCACATGTGGATCTGGTAGATGTCGTGCGAGACGCGCGTCACGCCCGGCGTCATGTTGAGCTGCCAGCGTTCCGGCACCGCCTGCGCGACGTTGGCGCAGGCCGCCAGTGCGGCGAGAAGCCCGAGTTTGCTACGCAACAAGCCGGCCCACTTCATTCGCTGTCACCTTGTTCGATCGTCCGCCGGCCCTGCAGGGGCCGCAGCAGTTCGGTTAGTCGTCGCGCCAGTTCGCGGCGCTCGTCCTCGTTCAAAAACGCGCCCACTTCCACTTCGCGTCCGTGCGAGCCGAGCAGCAGACGGCTCGGCCATCCGCGCCAACGCGGGGGCGTCAGCCGCACCCGCACCCAGTACGGGTGAAAGCGCGCCGTCTCGGTTCCCGCCGTCGCCGCAACCGTCAGTTGCGACGGCGTCAGGGTGATGATCTGGCCGGCGCCGGACGCACGCCACACCCGCGCCAGACACACCGCCAGTACGGCCAGCTCCAGGATCGCGAAGCCGGGGGCGAACACGTTGCCGCGCCAAGCCGCCAGCGCCGCGAACACGCCCGCCACGATTCCCTGCGCCAGCAGAAACGCGACCAGCCCGCGGCGCGTGAGCGAACGGTGCGGCAATACCACCACCGACACTGCCTCGCCCGCCGCCATCTCGGACATTGCGAACCCGCCGCTTGCGGAACCGGGTAATGATAGTGAGCCCGCCCGGCACGGGCAAGTTTTCGCGTGGGCCGCGAGGCGGGGGGCTGAGGGTCGAGGGCTGAGGGTCGAGGGCTGAGGGTCGAGGGCTGAGGGTCGAGGGCTGAGGGTCGAGGGCTGAGGGTCGAGGGCTGAGGGCTGAGGGCTGTACAGCTTTATCTACTCCCTACTCCCTACTTCCCACTCCCGATTTCCGATTTCCGCGAGCTCGTCCCACTCCTGAGTCCCGCGCCCCGACTCCCGGGTTACACTATGCGGCCTTTGCGTTTCCTGCCGCCCGCTCCGAACCGATGACCGCCGCGATCCTCGCCGCCGAGCTGCCGCCGCCGCCCGCGCCTGCGCGCGCGCGCATCACCGCCGCGTACTGCCGCGACGAGGCCGAGGCAATGGCCGAGCTGATCGAACAGGCCACGCTGCCGCCGGCGGAGCGCGATCTCGTGCTCGCCCGCGCCGCCGAGCTGGTCGCCCGCGTGCGCGCGAAGAAGCACGAGGCGAGCGCGGTGGAATCGTTCATGCGCGAGTACGACCTTTCCAGCGAGGAAGGCGTGCTCCTGATGTGCGTGGCCGAGGCACTGCTGCGCATTCCGGACAAGGACACCGCCGACCGGCTGATCTCCGACAAGCTCGGCGAGGCGAACTGGGAGGCGCATCTCGGCAAGAGCGATTCGGTGCTGGTCAACGCCGGCACCTGGGGTCTGATGCTCACCGGCAAGCTGGTCACGCTCGCCGAGGAGACGCAGCGCAACTTCGTCGGCGCGCTCAAGCGCCTGATCGGTCGCGCCGGCGAACCGGTGATCCGCCTCGCCGTGCGCCAGGCCATGCGCATCATGGGTCACCAGTTCGTGATGGGTCGCACCATCGCCGAGGCGCTCGATCGCGCCGCGGAGAAGGAGAACCGTCCGTACCGCTACTCCTACGACATGCTCGGCGAAGCGGCGCTGACGCAACCCGACGCCGAGCGCTACTTCCGAGCCTACCAGGACGCGATCGCCGCGCTCGGCGCGCGCGGTCCGTACGCCGATGTGCTGGATGCGCCGAGCATCTCGATCAAGCTCTCCGCGCTGCATCCGCGGTATGAAGTTGCCAAACGTGCGCGCGTGCACGCGGAGCTGACGCCGAAGCTGCTGGACCTCGCCCGCCTCGCCAAGCGGCACGGCATCGGCCTCACCGTCGATGCCGAGGAAGCCGATCGGCTGGAACTCTCGCTCGAGGTGATCGCCGCGGTGCACGCCGACGCCTCGCTCGCCGGCTGGGACGGCTACGGCCTCGCCGTGCAGGCCTACCAGAAACGCGCGCCATTCGTGATCGACTGGCTCGCCGAGCAGGCGGCGAAGACCGGCCGGCGCTTCTGCGTGCGCTTGGTCAAGGGCGCGTACTGGGATTCGGAAATCAAGCGCGCGCAGGAAGGCGGCCACGCCGGCTACCCGGTCTATACGCGCAAGCCGAACACCGACGTGTCGTATCTCGCCTGCGCGCGGCGCCTGTTCGACCATGGCGCGCGGTTCTATCCCGCCTTCGCCACGCACAATGCGCACACCATCGCCGCGATCCATCACCTCGCGCGCGGTCGGCCGTTCGAGTTCCAGCGCCTGCACGGCATGGGCACCGACCTCTACGCGGAAGTGATCGGTGCGCAGAATCTGAACGTGCCGTGCCGGGTCTATGCGCCGGTCGGCTCGCACGAGGATCTGCTGCCGTATCTCGTGCGTCGCCTGCTCGAGAACGGCGCCAACACCTCCTTCGTCAATCGCATCGTCGACGAATCGCTGTCGATCGCGGACCTCGTCGCCGATCCGGTCACCGTGGTGCGCGGCTTCGCCACCGCCGCGCATCCGCGCATCCCGCTCCCGCTGGCCATGTACGACAACGCGCCCGACGGGGCGCAACGGAAGAATTCCATGGGCGTGAATTTCGGCAACGACGACGATCTGCGCGCGCTCGCCGCGGCGACCGCGAAGGTCCCGATGAACTGGCGCGCCACCCCGCTCGTGCCCGGCGCGACTTCGCGCGAGCCAGTCACCGAGGTGACCAATCCCGCCGACCGCCGCGTCGTGATCGGGACCAAGCAGCAGGCCGACGCGGCGACGGTGTCGCGCGCGCTCGCCAACGCCGTGGCCGCGCAGCCCGAGTGGGATCGGCTGCCGGCGGCCTCGCGTGCCAAGATCATGGAATACGCCGCCGATCTGCTCGAGGCGCGGCGCGCCGAATTCGTTGCGCTGCTGGTGCGCGAGGCCGGCAAGACGCTGCCGGCGGCGGTGGCCGAGGTGCGCGAGGCGGCCGACATGTGTCGCTACTACGCGGCGATGGCGCGCAAATGGTTCGGCCATCCGCAGGGGCTGCCCGGGCCGACCGGCGAATCCAACCAGCTCGCCCTGCACGGCCGCGGCGTGTTCGTCTGCATCAGTCCGTGGAACTTCCCGCTCGCCATCTTCACCGGCCAGGTGATCGCCGCGCTGGTCACCGGCAACGCGGTGATCGCCAAGCCGGCCGACCAGACCGTGCTGATCGGCCACGCCGCGGTCCGGTTGCTGCACGAGGCCGGCGTGCCGGAAGGCGTGCTGCAATTCGTGCCCGGCAAGGGCTCGATGATCGGCACCACCCTGCTCACCCAGCCGGAGGTGGCCGGCGTGTGCCTGACCGGCTCGACCGAAACCGCCTGGACCATCAACCGCACGCTCGCCGCGCGCAACGCGCCGATCGCCGCGCTGATCGCCGAGACCGGCGGCCAGAACGCGCTGATCGCCGATTCCTCCGCGCTGCCGGAACAGCTGGTCAAGGATGCCATCACCTCGGCGTTCGACTCGGCCGGCCAGCGCTGCTCGGCCGCGCGCGTGCTGTTCGTGCAGGAAGACATCGCCGACAAGGTCATCGCCATGCTCGCCGGGGCGATGGACGAGCTCACGGTCGGCGATCCGGCGCTGCTCGCCACCGACGTCGGCCCGGTGATCGACGAACCCTCGCGCCGCGGTCTCGCCGAGCACGCCGCGCGCATGGACCAGGAGGCGCGGCTCATCAAGCAGGTGCCGCTCGGCCCCGCCTGCGCGCACGGCACCTTCTTCGCGCCGCGCGCCTACGAGCTCGCCTCGCTGGCGCAGCTCACCCGCGAGGTATTCGGCCCGGTGCTGCACGTGCTGCGCTGGAAGGCGGGCGAGCTCGATGCCGTGATCGACGCGATCAACGCCACCGGCTACGGCCTCACCCTCGGCATCCACAGCCGCATCGACTCCACCGTCGCGCACATCGTGCAACGCGCAAAAGTGGGCAATGTATACGTCAACCGCAACCAGATCGGCGCGGTGGTCGGCGTGCAGCCGTTCGGCGGCGAGGGCCTGTCCGGCACCGGCCCGAAGGCCGGCGGCCCGCATTACCTGCTGCGCTTCGTCACCGAGCGCACGCTGACGATCAACACCACCGCGGCGGGCGGGAATGCGTCGTTGCTGACGCTAGGGGATTGAGTCCGACCGCGGACGCGCGAAGCCCGACGACCACGCTGAATGAAGCGCCCGTCGATGATCCGCGTGGATCACGGCGCCGGCGCCCGCCCGCGTGAACGAACTTTTCCCCCGGCCCGGGGTAAAGTAGGCACATGTATCTCGAGTTCTACGGCCTCAAGGAGCCGCCCTTCTCGATCACGCCCGATCCGCGCTACGTGTTCCTGTCGGAACGCCACCGCGATGCGCTCGCGCATCTGCTGTACGGCATCGGCAAGGGCGGCAGCGGCGGCTTCGTGCAGTTGACCGGCGAGGTCGGCACCGGCAAGACCACGCTGTGCCGGCTGCTGCTCGAACAGTTGCCGGAGCACACGCGCGTGGCGCTGGTGCTGAACCCGAAACTCTCGCCGGTGGAATTGCTGGAGACGATCTGCGAGGAGCTCAAGCTCGACATCGCGACCCGCCGTGGCAGCCGCAAGGCGCTGGTGGACGCGCTCAACGCCTATCTGCTCGACGCCTACGCGCAGGGCCTGCGCGTGGTGCTGATCGTGGACGAGGCGCAGGAACTGTCCGCCGAGGCGCTGGAGCAGGTGCGGCTGCTCACCAACCTCGAGACGCCGACGCAGAAATTGCTGCAAATTATACTCCTGGGCCAGCCGGAGCTGCGCGACGTGCTCAACCGGCCGGAGCTGCGCCAGCTCGCGCAGCGCATCACCGCGCGCTACCACCTGACGCCGCTCGACCGCGACGAGGCCGAGGCCTACGTGCGCCACCGCATCGCCGTGGCCGGCGGAGCGCGCGTGCCGTTCTCGCGGCTCGGCCTGCGCGCGCTGTACCGTCGCTCCGGCGGCATTCCGCGCCTGATCAACGTGATCGCCGACCGCGCGCTGATGGCCGGCTTCGCCCGCGAGCAGGCGAGCATCGGCGAGCGCCTGGTCGAGCGCGCCGCCGACGAGACCCTGCCCGGCCATGCGCGCTACTGGCTGCGCCGCCACGGCCGCTACGCCGCGGCGGCGGCGCTCGTGCTCGTGCTTGGCGGTGCGGCGTTCTACTGGCGCCATCGCCCGGTGGAGCCGCCGTTGCCCGCGGCGAGCGCCACGCCGACGCCGGCACCGGACGACGTGCTCGCCCGCCTGCGCGAACGCATGGCGCACATGCCCGATGCCGGTCTCGGCGCGTGGTCGCAACTGCTCGCCCGCTGGCAGGTCAATTCCAGCCAGGTGTCGGTGCGCGAGGCGGCGCGCTGCCAGGGCGTGATCGCGCCCGGCGTCAACTGCCTGCACGGCACCGGCACGATCGAGCAACTGGCGCGCTTCGACCGGCCGCTGATCCTGGTGCTGCGCCTCGGCGAGGCGCACGCCGACGCCTTGCTGCTCGACGTCGATGCCACGCGGGTGCGACTCGACGTCGGCGGTCAGCCGTTTCTGCTCGACAAGTCCGATCTCGCGCTATGCTGGAACGGCGAATTCCTGGCGATCTGGCGGCTGCCGCCGGAACTGCCGGCGACGTTGCGCCAGGGCGATGCCGGCCCGGGTGTGGCCTGGATCAAGGCGCAACTGGCACGCATGGACGGCAAGGCGGTCGAGGCCGGTCCGGCCTATTTCGACGCCGCGCTCGCCGAGCGCGTGCGCAAGCTGCAGCTCGCCTACGGCATCAAGGCCGACGGCATCGTCGGCCCGGAGACGCTGTTCGCGCTGTCGTCGCTGGACGAATCGGGGCCCCACCTGTTCCGCAATCTCGAATGACCTTTGCCATCGCCACATGTCCCTCATCCTCGAAGCCCTGAAGAAGTCCGAAGCCAGACGCCGTCTCGGCGCCGCGCCCGATCTCGGCACGCCGTTCACGGTGCCGCCGCGACGCCGCAGCCTCGTACCGTGGTTGCTCGCGGCGATCGTCGCGGTCACGGCCGGCGGCTGGTGGTGGTTGCGCGCGCCCGCGCCGGAACGCGCGCCGTCGCCGCAGACGGCGCCCGCCCCCGCAGCGCTGCGCGCGCTGCCGGATCGCGCGACTGCGCCCGTCGCGGCGCGACCGATCGCCGAGGCGCCGGCGAAACCGGCGGCGGCTGCGCCCACGGACGAGCCGACGCCGCCCAAGCCGCGTCCGGCACCGGCACCGCTGAAGCTCGGCCCGGGCTTGCTCGCGCCGCCCTCGGTCATGCCGTCGAATCCACCCGCCGCGGCCGTGCCGCCGGCGGCGAAGCCGGCGGCAGCGCCCGCCGCGGCCGCGAAGCCCGCCGCGGCGCCGCCGCCTTCGACGGCGCCTGCGAAACCGGAGCCGCCGCCCGTCGCGACACCCCCGCCGGCCAAGGCCGATGCCGCGGCGCCGGTCGGCGAGGCCAAGCCGCCGGCGCGCGCGCCGAAGACGCCAGGCACGATCGGCCTGCCGCCGCCGACCGCCGGTCAACCGGCAACGGGCGGCGCGCAATCCTACGCCGCGTTGCCCTTCAGCGTGCGCAAGGCAATGCCGGAGCTGCATCTGCGCATGCACGTCTACACCAAGGATCCGGCACAGCGCTTCGTCATCCTCAACGATTCGCGCATGGCCGAGGGCGACAAGACCGCCGACGAGGTGACCGTGCGCGAAATCCTGCCCGATGGCGTGATCCTCGAATTCCAGGGCCAGCGCTTCTTCTATCCGCGCGACGGTCTGTGAGGCGATGTTCGTCCGCCTCGAACAGCGGCGCAAACCGGGCTTGCCGTGGGTGACGATCGGTCTGATCGCCGCTTGCGTCGCCGTGTTCCTGTGGCTGGCGCTGCTGCCGGAAGACGCGCGCACGCCGCTGCTGCGGCGCTGGGGCACGGTGCCGTCCACGCTGTTCGATGCGCAGGCGCCGGTGCTGACACAGCTGCGCGAACTGCGCGCGGCGCGGCTGATCACGTCGTTGTTCATTCATGTCGATTGGCTGCACCTGACTGGCAACCTGCTGTTCCTCATGATCTTCGGCCTCGCCGCGGAGCGCGTGCTGGGCGGCGGCCGCTTTCTCGTACTGTTTCTTCTCGGCGGCGCGCTGGCCAATCTCGCCGGTGCGATCACGCTCGCCAGCACCAACGCCCCGATCGTCGGCTCGAGCGGCGCGGTATCGGCGATCGTCGGCGCCTACTTCGCGCTGTTCCCGCGCGCGCGCCTGGGCCTGGTCCTGCCGCTCGGCTTGTTCCTCGAATTCGTGCGCGTGCCCGCCGCCGCGCTGATCGGCTTCTGGATCCTGCTGCAACTCGTGTTCACCTTCGTCGGCCCGGCATTCGGCGCGGTGGCGTGGTGGACCCACATCGCCGGATTCGCCGTGGGTATACTTTTTGCGCTGCTGTCGCGGCCGGCGATCGCGCGGCGGTTGCGGCAATGACTCGGGGTTGATTCGCGGCGGCGGCGCGAATCGTCTTCGCGAGCGGCGTTCCGCTCGGCCCGCGGCCATCCCGCCTGTCTCGCCGGCGGGAGGGGCCGACGCGCGCAGCGCGGCGGGTGAGGGTGGCACGGCCGTGATCTTGTTCTTTTCTCCAGGCGCATCCTGCGGTTTTCCGCTCGCGTCCGGCGAGCGGGTCACTTCTCTTTGCTCACCAGAGCA
>JAJPHA010000044.1 GCA_021325475.1 Rhodanobacteraceae bacterium
CGCGCGATCGAGACCGCCTACGCCGCGAGCGTCGAGCATGCGGCGGCGGAGCCGGCGACGTGATCCGCGCGATCCTGACCGACATCGAAGGCACCACCAGCTCGATCCGCTTCGTCAAGGACGTGCTGTTCCCCTACGCGCGCAAGCGCCTGCCCGCCTTCATCGAAACCCATGCCGACCGCCCCGCGGTGCAGCACTGGTTGCACGAGGCGGCGAAGGAAGCCGGCCTCGTCGCCGCGAGCCGCGCCGAGCTGATCGCCTTGCTGCAACGCTGGATCGACGAGGACCGCAAGGCGACCTCGCTCAAGGCGTTGCAGGGCATGATCTGGGAGGAAGGCTATCGCAACGGCGAGTTCCGCGCGCACGTCTACGCCGAGGTGCCGGCCAAGCTGCGCGAATGGAAGCAGCGCGGGCTGGCACTGTACGTGTTCTCGTCGGGCTCGGTGCCGGCGCAGCGCTTGTTCTTCCGCCACAGCGAGGCGGGCGATCTCGGCGAGCTGTTCGACGGCTACTTCGACACCGAGATCGGCGCCAAGCGCGAGGTCGAATCGTACCGCCGCATCGCCGCGGCGATCGGCCGCCGGGTCGGCGACATCCTGTTTCTCTCCGACGTCGTCGAGGAACTCGACGCCGCCGCCACCGCCGGCATGCACACCACCCTGTTGGCGCGGCCGCCGGCGACGTGCCCAGCCAACGGCGCGCACCGCTGTGTCGCCGATTTCAACGGGGTGGCGCTCGAGTGAGCCGCGATGGAACGCGTGTACGCCTGGACAATTCCGGCACTGTGGGTGGCTTGGCTCGGCTACTGGATGTACGCTGCGCGCGGCGTGAAACCCGCCGTCCGGCGCGAGCCCATCGTCTCGCGTCTGGCCCATCTCGGCCCGCTCGTGCTCGCGGCGCTGCTGCTCGTGCCGCGCACGCTGCCCGGCGGCTGGTTGGGCGAGCCGATCCTGCCGTTCCCCGTCGCGCTGTACTGGATCGGCGTGGCGCTGCTCGCCGGCGGTCTCGCCTTCGCGGTATGGGCGCGCCGCGCGCTCGGCGGCAACTGGAGCGGCACGGTCACGCTGAAGCAGGATCACGAACTGGTGCGCGTCGGCCCATATCGTCATGTGCGCCATCCGATCTACACCGGCCTGCTGCTCGGCTTCCTCGGTACCGCGCTGGCGCGCGACGAATGGCGCGGCATGCTCGCCGTCGCGATCGCCTGGCTCGCGCTGTGGCGCAAGGCCCGGCTGGAGGAACGCTGGATGGTCGAACGGTTCGGCGACGCCTACCGCCGCTACCAGGCCGAGGTGCCGGCGCTGCTGCCGCTGCGTCTGCCACGAAGCGGGCGCTGAGGCGCTGCGGTAGGCTAGATTCATGATCCGAGGCAATCACATCTTCCGCAGCGGAGCCGCGGCGATGGCGCTGGTCGCCGCGACCGGCGCGGCGATGGCGGCCTCCGTGCACGACCAGCTCGACGCACTCTACCAGCGCGACGCGGCCGCGACGGTCGAACTCGCCGAGCGGCTGCTGACGCAAGACGCGAATCTCGGTGTCACCGACCGGATCGAGGCGCAGGCGTATCTTTGCGAGTCGCTCGAAGACCTCGACCGTTTCGACGACGCCGCCGCGCGCGCCGCCGCGGCGATCGCGGCGCTGCCGGCGACGCCGCCCGGCGATGCGATCGAACCCAGCGCGCGGCTGCTCGCGTGCGCAGGCTTCCTCGCCAAGCAGCAGAAGCGCTTCGCCGAGGCCATGGCGGATCTCGATCGGGCGCAGGCGCTGCTCGATCCGAAGACCATGGGCACGACGCTGTCCTACGTGCTGTACCGGCGCGCCGGCCTGCACGACACGCTCGGCGATCACGCCGCCGCACTCGGCGATCTCGCCCGGGCGCTGCAATTGCTGCCCGACGATCCGACCAATCGCGATGACGAAGCCCAGCGCAACAACATCGCCAGCGCCATCGCCCGCATTCACCTGCACCGCCGGGAGTACGCCGCGGCGCTGCCCTACTACCTCGACACGCTGCGCTACACCCAACGCATCCAGGACGAGCATGCCGAGGCGGTGATCCAGCTCAATCTCGGCGAGTGCTACCGCGGCCTCGATCGCCGCGAGGATGCCGCACGGGCCTACGCGCGCGCCCTCGACGTCGGCACGCAGCGCGAAGACCGGCTGCTGATCGGACGGGCCGAAGCCGGCCTGGGCGCGCTCGCCCGAATGGCCGGCGACTACCCGACCGCGCTCGCGCATTTCGCCGCGGCGCACGCGGCGCTCACCGCGCAATCGCTGCCGCTGGATGCCGCCAACGCCGATCTCGAACGCGCCGAGGTGCTGGCGGACCTGCGCGACTGGCCGGCGCTCGCCAAACTCGCCGACGCGCTCATCGCCGCCGTCGCCGGCAGCGGCGACAAGCGCCTGCTGCGTCGCGCCTACGAACTGCGCGCGCGCGCCGCCGAGGGGCGCGGCGAGCTTGCCGCCGCGCTCGCCGATACGCGAGCGGGCGCACGCCTGCAAGACGAGATCCACGCCGCGGAACTGGCCGACGAACTGGCCAAGCGCACGGCGCAGTTCGACGTCGCCAAGCTCGAGAGCCAGACGCGGCTGCTCGCGCGCGAAAACGAACTGGCGCGCCTGCAAATCGAACACGAACACGACGTCAACCTGCTCCAGCGCGCCACCATCGCCGTCGCCGGCGGCGTGGTCCTGCTGCTGGCGTTGAGCGTGCGCCGACACGTCAAGGTCCGCCGCCTGCTGACCCGGCTCGCCAGCGAGGATGCGCTCACCGGTCTCGGCAACCGCCGGGCGACGCTGGCCGCCGCCGCGGCGGCGTTCGCGGCGGCGCGCCACGACGCCACGTCGCTGTCGCTCGCTCTGCTCGACATCGATCATTTCAAGAGCTTCAACGATCGCCACGGCCACGCCGTCGGCGACGCCGTGCTGATCGAGGTGGCACGCTGTCTGCGGGCGCATCTGCGCGCCGGCGATGTCTGCGGACGCATCGGCGGCGAGGAATTCCTGCTCGCGCTCCCCGGCTGCGCGCCGGATCATGCCGTGCAGACCCTGGAACGCCTGCGGACCGCGGCGACCACGTTGCGCGTGGCCGGTCTGCCGGAAGGCGAGCACATCACCTTGAGCGCCGGTGTGGCTCATCGCAGCGAGCGCGACGCGAGTCTCGACGCGTTGATGCAGCGCGCGGATGCCGCGCTCTACGCCGCGAAGCACGCCGGGCGCGATCGGGTCGCGGTCAGCGATGTGACCGGCGCCGCGGAGCCGGCGTCATGAGGCGAGCGCGCGTCCTGAGGCGAGCGCGCGTCCTGCTCATCTTCGTCGCGGCGTTCCTGCTCGGCGCCGGCGCGGCGTATTTCTGGCACGCGGTCCCCGGGCGCACCGCGCCCGAGGCACCGGCGACGGCCAGCAGCGAAGCCGGCAGCGACAGCGACGCGCAAGACGAGCGTCGCTGGCCGGACGACGCCGGCTCGCCGGAAGAGGTCATGTACGCGCAGCCCGAGCGCATGCGCGAGGCGATCGCCCGGCTCGCACCGCGCACGTCGGGCAAGGTGAACCTGTACCTGATCGCCTTCGCCGCCGACGGTGAGGAGGACGTGTTCCGCAACGAAGCGGAATACGTCGTTCGACTCTTCCGCGAGCGTTTCGACGCCGCGGGACACACGCTGCTGCTGGTCAACCATCCGGCGACGCTCGCCCGCCTGCCGCTCGCCAGTCTCAGCAATCTCGAAACCGCGGTCGCGGCGGTGAGCGAGAGAATGGATCCTGCGCAGGACATCCTGTTTCTGCTGCTGACCAGCCACGGCTCGCGCGATCACGTGCTGTACGTGAGCATGGATCCGCTGCCGCTGGACCAGATCGGCCCGGACGATCTCGCCGATCTGTTCGGCAAATATCCGGTGCGCAACAAGGTGATCGTGATCTCGGCGTGCTACTCGGGCGGCTTCATCGACGCCTTGAAGGACGACGCCACGCTGCTGATCACCGCGGCGCGCGCGGATCGTGCCTCGTTCGGTTGCGGCAATGACTCGGACATCACCGACTTCGGTCGCGCCTTCTTCGTCGAGGGTCTCAACCACCACGACTCGTTCGCCGCCGCGTTCGCCGAGGCGAACCGGCTGATCGACGAATGGGAGAGCCGCAGCGGCGAGGAACACTCGTATCCGCGATGGGTCTCGACGCCGCGCATCGAGGCGGCGCTGGCAACGTGGCGGGCCGGTCTGCGCCTCGGCCCGCCGGTGCCGTTCGCGCCGGCACCGAAGACGGACGCGGGCGAATCCTTGACCGTGTCGCGTTAGCGCGCGGCGCGGAACGTTTCGCGCGCGGCCAGCGCGCGGTCGGGGAAGTCGCAGAACAGCGCATCCACGCCGAGCGCGAATGCCGCCTCGAGTTCCGCACGCGGCGTGGCGAACGGCGCGCTCGGCCAGTCGTCGCGGAAGGTCCAGGCGTGCACTTCGAGTCCCTGCGCGTGCGCCGCCGCGACCAGCCCCGTATGCTTTTCCGCATTATCCCAAAGGAATCTCTGAACAAACGGAGGATGCAGCCTGGGCTCTTTCAGCCCCCTTGAGTCAAGGGGGCGATCAAACCCTTGCGCAGCAAGGGTTTGATGGGGGTTGTGGGGGTGCGGCACCGGCAGCCGAGGACAGGAACATGGGGATTTGTTCAGACCTTCCCAAAGTAGACTCTTCGCCGGCGCCACCCCGCGCGCCCAACGGGCGAGGTCGCGCAGCGCCGCGTCGCGCGCCGCGGTGTCGGCGGGCAGCGTCTCGCACAGCGCATAGACCGGATTGCCGCAGCGTTCGAACACGCGGCGCAGGAAGACGTGATCGAAGCATTCCAGCCAGACCGGCGCCTGCGGTCCGGTCAGCCCGCGCGGCGCCAGTTCGCGCTCCAACGCCGCCAGCAGGTCGATGCCGAGCGCGTCGAAATACGCCGGCTGCTTGATTTCGGCGTCGATGACGATCGGCGCGCCGCATTGTCGCGCCGTCGCGCCGACGAGATCGAGCAGATGCGAAAAGCGCGGCACGATGAAGTGATCGTCGTATTGCGTGCCGCGTGCGGGCAGCGGCTGACGCGCGCGCAAGGTATCGAGCTCGGCCGCGTCGAAATCGCCGATCCACCAATCCTCGACGCCGGCGATTGCGCGCCGGCGCGCGGCGAATTCCGGTCGCGCCGCGATGTCGGTGCTGCGCGCCAGGCCGAGATCGTGGCGCGCGAACAGCACGCCGTCGCGGCTGGCGACGAGGTCGGGCTCGATCGCGTCGGCGCCCTGCGCGATCGCCAGCCGGTACGCCTCGAGCGTGTGCTCCGGTCGATAGCCGCTCGCGCCGCGATGGGCGATGATGCGCGGCGGCGCGCCGCTCAGCGTGTTCCAGCGCGCCATGCGGGCCGGACCGGGAACGCGGCGCCGCGCAAATTGCCCGGCGCAGACGGCGGGACTAGAATCCGGCGCGGGGGGCGAGCGGGTTCTTCCACACGGGGAGGGTACACCATGTTCACCATGAGAATGCGCACGTTCGCGATGGCGACGTGTCTGCTCGGCGTGTCCGTGATCGCCTTGGCCGGCGAGCCGGCCACGGACAAGGGCTCGCTCAACGCGGCCTGGACCAAGGCGGTCAAGGCCGGCGATCTCGACGGCGTGATGAAACTCTACGCCGCCGATGCGGTGGCCTGGTTCCCGGAGGAACCGGAACACAACGGCGCCGAGGCGATCCGCGCCGCGTACAAGTCGCTGTTCGACACCTACCAGGTGGTCGACGTCAAGCTGACCGCCCTCGGCCGCGTCTCCGACGGCAAGCACGCCGCCGGCTGGGGCCGCTATTCGCTCACGCTCAAGCAGAAATCCGACGGCAAGACGACGACCACGACCGGTCGCTTCACCGACGTCACCGAGTTGCGCGGCAAGCACTGGGTCTACATCGCCGATCACGCCTCGGCCGATCCGCCGCCGCCGGCCGCGACCAAGTAACGCACGCCTCGGCTCAGGGCTCGCTCCAGCGTCGCAGCAGGTTGGCGTGGGTCTTGTGCACGAGGTCGTAGGCCGGGCTCTTGCCGGCCTCGCGGCCGAGCAGATCGAGCGCGCGGGCGAGATCGGCCAGCACCTCGCGCTCGGCGGCGCCGCGCACGAAGCTCTGGATCCACGCCACCACGGCGAGCCGCTCGCCGCGCGCGATCGGGCGCACGCGATGCAGTTGTCCGGTCGGATAGCACACCATCGCACGCGCCGGCAGCTTCACCAGGAATTCGCCGCTGCCGGATTCGAGCGCCAACTCGCCGCCGTCGTATTCTTCCGGTGCGTTCAGGAACAGGGTGAGCGACAGGTCGGTGCGCCACACCGTCGCCTCGCCCATCAGCGCGTTGTCGACGTGCGCGCCGTACTCCATGCCGGAGCGGTAGCGCGATACCAGCAACGAGTGCAACTGGTTCGGATAGACCATCTGGCGAAACCCGGCGTGGCGCCGCAGCGCGCCGAGCACGATGTCGTGGATGGCCGCGAGCTGCGGCGCGTCGCGCCGCAACTGCTGATTGCGCTTGACCTGCGCGGTCAACCCGCCCGCGGTCTCGCTGCCATCGACGAATTCCGCGCCGGCGATCTCGGCGAGGATGGCGCGATGTTCTTCCGGGGTGATGACGTCCGCGAAGGTCAGGATCATGCGTCAGGGCACGCCGAAACCGTCGGCGAAGATGCGATCCCCGCAGCTCAGCATCAAGCCGGTCCGATCCGCCCCGTAGGTATCGATGTTGTCGCGCGGCGAGGTGCCGCCATCCGGGGCGTAGTTGCTGGTGAACGTGTTCTGGCAGCCGCTGACCTTGGGCAGGCTGGTCGGCATGCCCTGATTGTTGCCGTTGGCGTTGGTGAGGTCGCTGAGCGCGAAGATCGCGCCGCCCTTGGCGAGTCCGGCGGTGCCGCTACCACCGGATTCGCCGGCATAGGCGCTGTTGCTGCTGAAGCTGCTGCTCATCAGAGTCAAGCTGCCGGCGCGAATGAAGACCGCGCCACCGAGGCCCCCGCCCGAGCCACCGCTGGTGAGGACCCCATTGCCACCGCCGAAACCGCCGCCGCCGGGCGTGCCCGCGGACTCCCCAGCACCACCCGCACCGCCGCCGGCGCCGAAGCCGCCGCGGCCACCGGCGCCACCGGTCCCGCCCGGATAGGCGCCACCCGCGCCGCCGCCACCGCCGAACCCGCCGTCGCCGCCAGCAGCGCCGCCACCGGGACATCCGGCGTATTGACAGGATCCGGCGCCGCCGCCACCGCCGCCGCCGAAACCGCCGGCGCCGCCCGGCTGCGATGCGGCGGGGGCGAGACCCGCACCACCACCGCCGCCACCACCACCGAATTCGCCCGGCTGCCCCGCCGTCGGCGAGCTACCACCCGTACCCGGATTGCCACCCGGGCTACCGCCGCCCGGTGCGCCGCCGCCCGCGGTGCTGCCGTTGGAGGTCCCGGCGCCACCGCCGCCGCTGCCGAAATCGCCGACCCCGCCCTGTGTACCCGAGCCGCCGCTCAACTGGGCGCCTGTGCCGCCCGAGCCGCCCATGCCACCGCCGCCGTCGCCGCCCATGCCGACATTGATATCACCGAAGATGGTATTTGAGACGCCACCCGCCTGACCGCCGTAGGCATGATTGCCGTTGAATGCGACGTTCGTCACCGTCACGGCGCCGTCGTAGATGAAGATCGCGCCGCCCATCCCCGCGCCACCTCCGGCGCCGTGGCTGCCGCCGCCGCCTTGCGCGGCGTTGTTGCTGAGGGTCAGATTCTGGAACGAGACCGAAGGTGCGACGCCCGAGCCGCCGACAAAGAACAGACGGTAACCGGACGCACCTTGGCTGATGGTCGGACTGCCGACATCACCAACGATGTCCATGTCGCTGGCGATCTGCGGCAGTACGCCGCTCACGGTCAAATTGGTGGTGATCTGCAAGGTATCGCGACCGCTGCCGGCGAGACAGCCGCCGCTGGCGACATCGTTGTTGGCGGCCGTGATCGCATCGTTCAAGGTACAGACCGTGCCGTCGACGATGATGGTGGTGGCCGCCGCCGGCGCCGCCGTCAGCGCCGCGATGACGGCCGCCGCAAGCGCCGCACGCGCGGGAAAACGCCGGTTACCCATGACGAGCCCTCCCCTGTTCCGGACGAGGCGAGCCTACTCCTCCGCCGCCGAGCGTGGCAAGCGGCGCCGTGGCGGATGGTCAGCGGGCTGCGACGAGTTTGCCGGAAGCGACCAGCGCGCAGATGCGGCGCACGTCGGCGTCCATCGTCCGGTCGCGCTGCATGAACGGGATTTCCTCGCGGATGCGGGCGAACGCCGCGCGCACGGCGCGGCCGGCGTGGAAATCCTCCTGCGCCGCCAGCGCCTGCATCAGCGCCGTCGCCTCGGCGCGGAACTGCGCGTGCTGCGGATGTTCGGGCGACGGCGCGTTGCTCACTTTCGCCGCCAGCGCCTGCCAGTCGCCGCGCTGGGCGAGCGTGCGCGCGGCGTTGAGCATGTCCTGGCGGTACTCGAGCGCCTGCGCCGCGGTATACATTTCCAGCGCCAGCACGTGGCCGAGATCCGCGGTCATCTCCAGCACATGGCGCGCCTCGTTCGCGCCCATCGACACGTGATCCTCGGCATTCGCGCTGGTCGGAATCGAGTAGACGCTGGCCGGATGCGCGCGCGTGGCCAGATCGTTGACCAGCGCCGCCGCGGTGTACTGCACGATCATGAAGCCGGAATCGGTGGCGTCCTCGTTGCCGATCAGGAACGCCGGCAGACCGTCGTTGGTGGCCGGATCGACGAGCTTGGCCAGACGCCGCTCCGAGATCGAGGCCAGCACCGGAATCGCGGCCTTGAGGTAGCTCATGGCGAGCGCCAGCGGCATGCCGTGGAAGTGCCCGGCGGAGATCACCCGATCCTCGATCACGCGCGCGTCGCGGGCGTCGGGAAAGATCAGCGGATTGTCAGTGACGGCGTTGAGCTCGATGTCGATCACGCGCTCGGCCTGCGCCAGCGCGTCGCGCACCGCGCCATGCACCTGCGGGATGCAGCGCAGGCAATAGGCGTCTTGGGGCTGGTGCTTCTTGCCGCCCTTGAACGGCAGGAAGCGCGCGTAAAACGCCTCCTTGCCATGGCGCTGGTTCGGCGGCACGTACTCCCAGACGATGTCGAAGCGATGCGACCGATCGGCCGGATCGCGCCACGATTCCGCAAGCCAGGTGCGGAAGCGCGGCACCAGATGATAGGCGATGTCGGCGAGCGTCGATCCGTCCAGCAGGCGCCGCAGATTCGCCGCGGTCTGCACCTGACCCGGATGCGGGCGCAGCGCGTGCACTTCCGCGCGGAACGCCGAGGTGCGCCCGGCGAAGGCGTCCAGGGTCATCGCCGCGGCGAGATCGGCGGTGTCGAGCAGCATGGCCAGCCGCTCGAGCGCGAGCACGGCGGTGGCCAGCATCTGGGTGGTGCCGTTGTTGAGCGCGAGACCCTCCTTGAAGGACAACCGCAGCGGCGCGAGCCCGGCGCGCCGCAGCGCCTCGCCGCCCGGCAGGCGTTCGTCCGCGTACCACGCCTCGCCTTCGCCGAGCAGCACCAGCGCCAGATGCGACAACGACGCGAGATCGCCGCTCGCGCCGACCGAGCCTTTCTCCGGAATCACCGGAACGACGCCGCGATTGAGCAGCTCGGCGAGCGCCTGCAAGGTCGAGGCGCGGATGCCGGAGTGGCCGCGCAGCAGCGTGTTGATGCGGATCGCGAGCATGGCGCGCACGACCTCGGGCGCCAGCGGTGCGCCCACGCACACCGCGTGGGTGACCACGAGGTTGTGCTGCAACTCCTCGAGCAGCGTGCCGGTGCGCGCCTCCGGGTTGCCGCCGGGCAACTCGTCGCGCGCGCGGTGCGCGCCGAGCAGCTTGTCGGCATTGCTGCCGAAGCCGGTGGTGACGCCGTAGATCGGCTCGCCGCGCTGCACCTGATCGGCGAGGAAATCGGCCGCGCGCGCGACGCGCGCGAGCGCCTCCGGGGCGAGCCCGATCAGGGCCTCGCCGCGGGCGATCTGCCCCACCTGCCTGCGCGTCAGCGAGGCGCCGTCGAGCAGAATCACCGTTCGCGTCGGCGCACTCATGCCGGCATCGCCTCGGCCTGTTCGAGCTCGACGCGCAAGGTCTTGACGAGCTCGGCGCGCGCCACCTCGAACTGTTCCTGCTTGCGCAGGTCCTTCACCGTCACCGTGCCCCTGGCGAGTTCGTCCGGCCCCAGCACCAGCACGAAGCGGATGCCGGCGCGGTCGGCGTACTTGAATTGCCTGGCGAGCTTGCCGGCTTCGAGCACCACTTCGGTCGCGATGCCGGCACGGCGGAGCTGACCGGCGAGGTCCAGGTATTGCGGCAGGTTCGCCTCGTCCATCTGCGTGACCAGCGCCTTGACCGTGCTCTGCGCGGCCGGCAGCAGGCCGGCCTCGCGCAATTGCCAGAACAGGCGCGTGGCGCCGATCGAGATGCCGACGCCGGGGAGATGCGACTTTGTATAATTTGCCGCAAGATTGTCGTAGCGCCCGCCGGAGCAGATCGAGCCGATCTGCGGATGCTCGTTCAGCGTGGTCTCGTACACCGTGCCGGTGTAGTAGTCGAGGCCGCGGGCGATCGACAGGTTGATCGCGTAGTGCGTCTCCGGCACGCCGAAGGCGCGCACCAGTTCCAGCACCTGCCGGAGCTCGGCGACGCCGGCGTCGAACGTGGCGCTGCCGCGGCCGAGCGCGTCGAGCCTCGCGATCGCATCGCCGTGGCCGCGCGAACGGATCTGCACGAAGTCGAGAATCCTCGCCACGGCCTCTGCCGACAGGCCGAACCCCTCGCCCATGAGCGTATCGCGCACGTAGTCGGCGCCGCGCTTGTCGAGCTTGTCCACCTCGCGCAGCACCAGCGCTTGTTGCTCGGCGTCGGCGATGCCGAGCCCCTCGAAGAATCCGCGCATCAGCTTGCGGTTGTTGAGCCAGATCGTGAACGGGCCGATGTTCAGTTCCTCGAACACGCTGTGGATCACCGCCGGCATTTCCGCGTCGTAGCGCACCGAGAGCTGATCCTTGCCGATCACGTCGATGTCGCACTGGTAGAACTCGCGGAAGCGGCCGCGCTGGGCGCGCTCGCCGCGGTAGACGCGCTGGATCTGGTAGCGGCGGAACGGGAACGCGAGCTCGTGCTCGTGCTCGGCGACGTAGCGCGCCAGCGGCACGGTGAGATCGAAGCGCAGGGCGAGCTCCGGTTTGCCGCCCTGTTCGAGCGCGCCGGTCGATTGCACGAAGTATACCTGGCGCTCGGTCTCGCCGCCCTGCTTGGTCAGCAGCACGTCGGCGTATTCCATCACCGGCGTCTCGATCGGCAGGAAGCCGAAGCGCTCGAAGTTGGCGCGGATGGTGTCGAGCAGGCGCTGGAACGCGATCTGGTCGAGCGGCAACAGCTCCATCACGCCGGGCATGGTGCGGGCTGGCGTCAGCGGCATGGGGTCCTCGAAGACAGGCGGCGGCGGCCGCCGCAGGGGGCGCATAGCCTAGCAGATTGCGCGCTCAGCGCGTCCCGTCGAGCTCGCGCAGCAGATCGACGATGCGGACGAAGCGCTGGCCGAATTCGGTGAGCGAGTACTCCACTCGCGGCGGAATCTCGGCATACGCGGTGCGCGCCAGAATGCCGTAGCGCGCGAGCTTCTTCAGGCGTTCGGCCAGCACCTTGGCGCTCAACCCGGCGACGGCGTGCTCCATCGCGCCCGGCCGGTTGACGCCGCGACGCACGAGATCGAGCACCACCAGCGACCACTTGCAGCCGACCACGTCCTCGACCATGCGCAGCGTCGCCGGCGGCGTCTGCCCGCGCTCCTGGTTCATCCGCTGCGCCATCGCCAACCTCCGCGTCTCCACCCCACCGAAAAGTGCCCGCTGTCGGACGGAACACGGGCGCGCTATGGTGGCCGCACCAGTCTACTGCGGAGGCTCCCATGAAGACACGCTTCGTCGGTATCGCACTCCTCCTCGCCGTCGGCGCGGCCGCGGCCGCCGCACCGAAGCCGGTGGCGTACCCGGAAGGCTATCGCAATTGGCGGCACGTCAAGAGCATGGTGATCGAACCCGGCCACGCACTGTACGATTCGTTCGGCGGCATCCATCACCTGTACGCCAACGCCAAGGCGCTGCAAGGCTACCGGACCGGGCATTTCCCCGACGGCGCGGTGATCGTGTTCGACCTGCTCGAAGCGAACGCGGCCGATCACGCCATCGTCGAGGGCAGACGCAAGGTGCTCGGCGTGATGACCAGGGACTCGCACCGCTACGCCGCCACCGGCGGCTGGGGGTTCGAGGGATTCGCCGAAGGCGACCGCAATCGGCGCGCCGTCGGCGACAACGCCGCGCAGGCCTGCTTCGCCTGCCACGCCGCGCAGCAGGCGCACGACTACGTGTTCAGCAGCGCGCGCGACTGAAATCGGTTGCGCGCGAGGCGGGCCACGGCTACCATACGCGCCCTCCATGCGGCCGCTCCGCCCGACGCGGGTGCGGTGCGCAGGTCAGGACTCGGGGTGTAGCTCAGCCTGGTAGAGCGCTACTTTCGGGAGGTAGAAGTCGGAGGTTCGAATCCTCTCACCCCGACCAGGTTCCTTCGCCGATCGCGACGAACCGATCCACGAAAAAACGCCCGGCCTCGCGCCGGGCGTTTTCGTTTCTGCGATGCGCGGATCGGCTACGGACCGCAATCCTTGCCGTGTGCCGGCCGGTTGCCGGCGGCCTTGGCGGAGGCTTCGCTCATGTAGGAGCCTTCCTTGGTCTTGCCGTACCACTCGTCGCCCTGGCAGTGATACACCTTCGAGCTCGAGTTGACCCAGACCAGGCCCGGACCGCCGCCGGCCTTCTGCTGGATCTGCGATGCCGGCGTCGGCGTCGCCGCGGCTGACGCCGGCG
The DNA here is from genome assembly GCA_021325475.1 of Rhodanobacteraceae bacterium. GTDB lineage: Bacteria > Pseudomonadota > Gammaproteobacteria > Xanthomonadales > Rhodanobacteraceae > Rudaea. The sequence goes on from JAJPHA010000044.1 coordinate 12,916, forward strand.
CGGCGGGCGTTGTGGGCGTGCTCGCCGGTTTCGGTGCGGGAGCGGATGCCGGCGGGGTCGGCGCGCTCGTCTTCGCGGCGCCGCCGGTCGCGGACTGGTCCAGCCATGTCGCCACGCCCTGATGCCCGCGGCAGGCGCCGCTGTGCGAGCTGCCGGTGTAGTACGTGCCGTCCTTGCACTTCGCGGTCGCTCCCGCCGGCGGACTGCCCGCCGCTGCGGAATCGCCGGCGGAGGCGGCCGTCGTCGATTTGGTCTTCGACGACGTCGTGCTCGCGCCGCTCTTGGACTTGGCTTTGCCGATGCTGCCGCTCGCGGTCTGATTCGACGTGCCGCCGCTCGCGCCGGCCGGCGCCGCCGCGCCGCCGGATTTGTCGAGCCACTGCTTGACGCCCTGATGGCCCTTGCAGGCGCCCTTGTGCGAAGTTCCCGTGTAATACGTGCCGTCCTTGCATTCCGCCGTCGCCCCCGCGGGCGGATCCGCGAACGCCGCCGTGGAGAACAGGGCGGCGACCCCCAACAACGTCGTGCAGAGCTTGGTCTTCATTGCGATCTCCCGGATTGGGTGAACGTCATCGTCGCGCGGCGCCGGCCACGCGCCCGCCGCAAGCATCCTCGCCCGCCGCGGGACTGTCAATGCGACGTCCGCGCCGCTCACACGCCGGCGATCACCTGCCAGCCGCAACGATCGAACACCCACAGCCCGGGTTCGGCGCGGCCGAGCTTGACGAAGCCGGCGCGCCAATCGCCGCGCTCGCGCAACGGCAAGGACAGCGCGACCTCGTCGGCGCCGCGACGCACCTCGGCGACGGCGAGCGTCGCCTCGCCCACCGCGTCGCGCACCGGCAGCGAACCCGCCAGCGCCTCGAGCGCAATCGTGGCGCGCACGCCGTCGGCGATGCCGCCTTCGAGCACGAGGAAAACCATGTGGCCGCGCGGACTGCGGCCGTAGGCGCGCACGTCGATGCGGATGCGCAAGCGACCGTCCGGCTCGATGCGCGCCTGCAGCGGATGCGCCGGCTGCGGCGCGAGCGGCAACGCAACCCGGCGGTACCGTTCCTCGGCCTGCGCGTAGCGCAGGAAGCGGCGCCGGCTCAAGCGCATCTGGCTCGCGTGCGCCTCGATCGCCGCCCGCTTGCGTTCGCGCTGGAGCGCATCGAGCGGCACGACCACCGCGTCTTCCCCCGCCGGACCGCCGCCGTGCACGGCGAACGCCAGCATGCGCACGGCGCGCGGCGCCGCCGCCAGTGCCGCATGCGCGAGCAGGAACGCGGCGCTGTGATCGGGATGGCGGTCGCGGATGTCCGGCACGACCAGCAGATCGGGCGCGAACCCGGCGAGCTCCGCTCGCAGCGCGTTCGGCGCCGTCGCCTCGCGACGCATCAGCAGATCGGTGATGCCGAGATCCGGCAGGCCGAGAAACCGCATCGCCTCCGGCGCGAGACCGAGCACACGCATCGCCGCCTCCGCCTCGGCGCGACGGCGCGCGCCCCAACGCGCGCGATCGGCGGCGGCGATGCGCCAGCGTTTCTCGATGACGCGCTGCGGCCAGGGATTGTTGTCGCCGTCGGTGAGCACCAGCACGCGCACGGCGGCGCCGGCGGCGAGCGCGGCCTGCAGCAGGCCGCCGGCGGCGATGGATTCGTCGTCCGGATGCGGCGCGATCATCAGCACGCGTTCGCGTGCCGAGAACGTGAGGGTGTCGTTCAAGGCCGCGGCACCGGTTCGGTCATGACCTCGTCCGGCAGCGGCGCGAAGCCGCGTTCGACGGCCTGCGCCCAGACCACGGCGAGATGCGCATACGCCGCCGCCGGCACGAAGCGGTGCGTCCCGGCGGCGAGTTCGCGCGCGCCGGTGTACGGCGTGCCGTCGAGCGTGCCGCGCACCGCGGCGCCGTCGTCGATCACCACGTAGCGCGCGGGAATCGCGAGCGTGAAGTCGATCGGCACGCCCGCCTCGGTCGCCGGCAGGCGTTGGCCGGCCACGCGGATGTGCCGGGTCACGGCCAGGTAATTGCCTTCGGCGAACGCCTTGTCCGCGCCCGGCAGGCGATCGAAGATGCCGACCGCCGTGCCGGTGGCGGCAAGCCGTTCGGGGACATCGTCCGGGATGAGGCCGAGGCGCATGCGCGTCAGGGTAATGCCTTCCAGGGCGTAATAAAACGGTCGCGGTCGGAAGATCGCCTCGCCCTTGGTATCCATCACCCACTGGCCGCGATCGGTGAGCCGGAGGAGGTCGCCGACGGTTTGCACCTGCCACCGCGTGCAGTCCTTCCACGGCTGGTAATACGCGAGCAGCAGCACCAGTTCCAGCGTCAGCGGCGCGAGCAGCGGCCAGCGTCGCCCGCCACCCGCGCGCGACAGGCGATGCAACACGGCCGCGGCAAAGATCGCCGCGAACGGCACGAACGGCAGCCGATCCTGACGCGGCACCAGCGGCCAGTAGCTGAGCAGCGCGGTCAGATAGAACGCCGCCGCGAGCAGCACGAAGGCGCGCTTGGCGCCGAGTTCCGGCTCCGCAGCGCCGCGGACCAGCCGATCGCCGAGCGCGAGCAGCAACGGCAGGCTGAGCGGGAACAGGAGAAGACGCAGGCTTTCCTGGTGCCCGCGGCCGAGTCCCGGCACGACATTGTGTACAAATACACAATACACCATCTCGTCCCAGGCACCGGCCAGGCGGAAGCCGAGCGCGATCAGCCCCGGCACCAGCGCGAAGCCGGCGACGAGCGCGCCGCCGGTCCGGGCCAGTTCCCGCAGCGGCAGGCGCTGCCGGGCCAGCGCCTGCAAGGCCAACACGGCGAGCGCGGCCAGGATCGCCGTCAAGAGCAGCAACAGACTCTTCAACGACACCGCCGCGGCGGCGCCGGCGAGTACGCCGACCGCGAACGCCCGGCGCACCGTGGGCTGGCCCTCGATCGCCACCAGGATCGTGGCCAGCCACAGCGGCGCCCAGCCGTCGTCGGTGCGGTACTGCGTCGAGAGCACGAAGAAGTCCGGATACAGCGCGGTCAGCAGCATGCCCCACACGCCGACCTCGCGCGAAAACAGCGTGCGGCCGATGCGATACGTGCACCACAGCGCGAGCGCATACCAGGGAATCACCGCCAGCCGCATCCAGTGCAGCACGTCGCCGCGCTCGCCGATCAGCGCGAGCAGCGGCGCGCTCAGGAACTGGAACAGCGGCGCGTGATTGTCGAACACGTCGCGGTACGGCAGCAGTCCGGCGGTCCAGGCCCAGACCACGTGCAGGTGCTGCGGCTCGTCGGTGTTGACGCGCAGATGCCAGGCGAACAGCACGCGCAGCGCGCACAGCGCCGCGAGGGCGAGCCACAACGGGCGCAGGCGCGGATCGCGCGCATCGCGTAGCAACATCGGACCGGGCAGGGTTGTCGGACGGGCGGCGTCAGGATCGTTGCGCCGCATTAAGCGTAGCTGAAACGCCGCCGCCTTGGCGATCCGGGGCGTCAGGATTCGAGCGCCGCCAGCCGTGCGTGCAAGACCTCGAGCATCGGTGCCGCCGCCGCTCCCGGCGAGACGCGCGCGGCGAGACTCGCCTCCGGCGTGCGTCCGGCGAAGTCCGTCGCCGGTGTCGCCGCGGTCCGGCGATAGGCGGCGCGGAACGGCTCGCCGGCGAGCGCGCGTTCGATGGCGACGTCGGTGGCGTACAGCGCCGGTTCGATCGCCGCGCGCATCGCCGGCGCATGCCACTGCAACCGCGCCAGCAGGTCCGCGACCAGCGCGAGCGCCTCCAGACCGCGGCCGAAGCCGCGCAGCAGCGGGCCCTTGCTCGCCTGCAGATCGCGCTGGTAGCCGGACGGCAGCGACAGCAGCGCCTCGATCTCGCCGCGCGCGGCGGCAACCGTCGCATGACTCGCACGCAGCAGCTCGACGACATCCGGATTGCACTTGTTCGGCATCAGCGAGGAGCCGGTGACGTATTCCGGCGGCAGCGCGACGAAACCGAACTCGGCGGTGGTGAACAGGCTGAGGTCCCAGGCCAGGCGACGCACGTCGAGCAAGGCCGACGCCAGCGCCTCGAGCGCGGCGATCTCGTACTTGCCGCGCGCGAGCTGCGCGGCGACCGGCGAGACCTGCATGCGCGCGAAGCCGAGCGCGCGCGTGGTGAACTCGCGATCGAGCGGCAGATTGACGCCGTACCCGGCGGCGGTGCCGAGCGGATTGGCGTCGATCCAGGCGCGGGTGTCGCGCGCGCGCGCGGCGTCGTCGATGAAGCTCTCGGCGAAACCGGCGAACCACATCGCCGTGGAGGAAACCACCGCGCGTTGCAGATGGGTGTAGCCCGGCAGCGGCAACGCCGGTTGCGCCGCGCGCGCAAGGCACACGCGCGCGATCGCGCGACACTGCGCCACAAGCTCCGCCAGCCGCGCCTTCAGCCACAGGCGCGTGGCGACCAGCACCTGGTCGTTGCGGCTGCGTCCGGTGTGCAGCTTGCGGCCGGTGTCGCCGAGGCGCTCGGTCAGGCGCGCCTCGATCGCCGAATGGCCGTCCTCGTAGCGCGCATCGAGCACGAACCGGCCGCCGCGGAAATCCTCGGCAAGCGCCGCGAGCTCGTGCGCGAGCGCGGCGGCCTCCTCGGCCGACAGCACGCCGATCCGGGCGAGGCCCGCGACGTGCGCCTCGCTCGCGGCGATGTCGTGCAGGAAGAACTCGCGATCGAGCACGACGTCGTCGCCGGCGAGGAAGCGCTGGATGCGCGCATCGACCGCGCTGTCGGGTTTCTGCCAGAGCAGATCAGTCATGCGCAATGCCCTCCCACTCGTCGCCGCCGAGCGCGCGATTGAGATTCTGCAACGCCTGCGTCGCCGCGCCCTTGAGCAGATTGTCGAGCACCGCGACGACCACCGCGCGGCGGCCGTCCGCGGCCACGGCGAAGCCGCCGATCTCGGCGTGATGGCGGCCGGCGACGCGGCTCAGCCACGGCGCCTCGTCGCGCACCCGCACCAGCGGCTCGCCGGCGTAGAACGCACGGTAGCGCTCGCCGAGCGCCGCGGCATCGGTCGGCTCGGTCAGGCGCAGATTGACGGTGACGGAAAGGCCGCGGAAGTGCGGCGCCACGTGCGGCAGGAATTCGACCGGCCGACCGAGCCGGTGCGTCACCTCGCGCTCGTGCAGGTGCCCGACCAGCGCGTACGGCAGCAGATTGTCGCGCAGCTTGACCGGATCGTTGCGGTCCGACGGCGTCGTGCCGGCGCCGGAATGGCCGGACACGCCGAAGCACACCGGCGGTGCAGCGAGCGCATCCCTGAGCGGCGCCAGCGCGAGCTGCATCGCTGTGGCGTAGCAGCCCGGATTGCTGATCCGGCGCTGCCCGGCGTAGCGGGCGCGGGTCAGCTCCGGCAGGCCGTAGTACCAGCGTTCGTCGAAACGGAAGTCCGCCGACAAATCCACAATGATGCATTGTGGATTCTGCCGCATCACCGCGTCCGCAACCGGCGCCGCCAGGCCGTTCGGCAGCGCCAGCACCAGCGCATCGACCGCGCGCGCGGCGACCGCCTCCGCGTCGAGCGCCTCGTAGGCGAGCGCGCCGGGGAACTCGGCCACGTGCTCGGCGACGCGCCGCCCGGCCAGCTCGCGCGAGGCGACGAACGCCAGCTCCAGGCGCGGATGCCGCGCCAGCAGGCGGATCAGCTCCGCGCCGACGTACCCCCTGGCGCCGACGATGCCGACCGACTTGCGCCTCATGCCGCCGCCTCGGCCGGAGCCGCGTCGAGCAGGGTCGCCGGCCGTTCGCGGCAATGCGCGACGCAACGGGCGATGGCGTCGAAGTCCGGCTGCCCGTACCAGAACACGCGCCAGCCGTTCAGGCGTTGGCAGCCGTCCGCCTCGGCGAAATAGAACTCGTTGACCGGATTGGCGTGGCGCGAGCGCCAGAACAGGCGCGGGTTCTCCGCGCGCATCGCCTGCCACACCGCACGGCCGAGCCCTTCGCCCTGCGCCTCCTCCAGCACCGCGAACTTGTCGAGATAGGTGCCGGCCGCCTCGGCGGTGAGCACGATCGCGGCGCGATGGTTCTCGCTGACGTAGACGCGGTGCGGCCGGGTACGCTCGAAATAATCCGGCGCGAGCGCCCGGCCGAACGCCGATTCGATCAGCGCACGCAGCCGCGCGCGGTCGACGCCGTCCCACGAAGTATACGTGTACACTTTTTCGCCGCGCCGCACGAGCGTGCCGGACCCCTTGTGCGTGAACAGCTCCCGCGCCAGCTCCGCCGGGCGCGTGATCGACACCGACGAGGTCGGCGGCAGCCGGTCGAGCAACGCCTTGATCTGCGCGAGCTTCAGACGCATGCCGGAGTGCAGCCACGGCTGCGCCAGCAGGTGTTCGTATTCGCTCGACAGATTGATCGAGTCGATGATCCGGCCGCGATCGTCGAGCAGCCCGCCGGTTTCGGTCAGGAACACGATCTTGTACGGCTGCAGCGCCTGGACGAGCTCGTTGGCGGCGAAGTCGGCGTTGACGTTGAGGATCTGGCCGTCGGCGGTCTCGCCGAGACTGGCGAGCACCGGAATCGCGCCGGCGTTGAGGCTGGCCTCGATCGGCGCCAGATGCACGCGCGCGACGCGCCCGACCAGGCCGTAGCGCTCGCGGTCGAGCCAGTCCGCCTCGAACACACCGGAGACGATCGAGGTGGCGCGCGCCTCCGCCCCGCGCAACGCCGCCACCAGCCGCAGGTTCTCGGCCAGGAACACGCGCCGCACCACGGCCAGCGCGGCCGGCGGCGTCACCCGCAGGCCGTCCTGGGTGCGCGTGGCGACGCCCGCCGCGGCCAGCTCCGCATCGAGCTGCGGTCCGGCGCCGTGCACCACGATCGGCGTCAGGCCCACCTGCTGCAGGAAGGCGAGCGAGGAGGCGAGCGCGTCGAGATCGTCGCGCAGCACCGCGCCGCCGACCTTGACCACGGCGAAGCGCTTGGCGTCGAGCCGGGAGAAGCGCTTCAGATACTGCGCGATCTCCTTGGCGCTGCCCATGCTGGAGAGCAGGCGCACGATGGCCTGGCGAGTCTGTCTATGCGTGTCCATGATCGAGCAGGGCGAGGTAGCGTTCGGTAATTTGCTGCAATTGGGAAAGTTCCACAAATTCGTCTGCCGCGTGCGCTTGGGCGATGTCGCCCGGCCCATACACGATCGCGGTCCAGCCGGCGGCGGAGAACAGCGCGGCCTCGGTCCAGAAATCGACGGCATGGCCGATCGGCAGACCGAGCGCCTCGGCGAGGTCGCGCGCCGCCAGCCGCTTCGCCTCGGCGGCGGCGACGTCGCCCGCCGGCAGCGGCGGGCCGCGGAAGGTTTCCTCGAACTCCGCCGGCGCCGGCTCGACCAGGGTGCGCAGACGCGCGAGCAGCTCGTCCGCGTCCATGCTCGGCAATGGCCGCAGCCCGCAGCGCAGTTCGGCTTCGGGCGCGATGACGTTGGCCTTGATGCCGCCCTCGATGCGACCGAGGTTAAGGCGCAGCCCGGTGAGGCCGCCGAAGCGCGCCGGCGCGAGCGACTGCGCGTAGTCGAGCGCGGCGGCGCCCCAGCGCACGGCCTGGTGCACCGCGCTGTCGGTCGGATCCTGCGTGCGCGAGGCGTGGCCGGCGCGGCCGCGGAAACGCAGGCGCAGCGACAGGACACCGCGATGCGCGAGCACCGCCTGGCACCGCGTCGGCTCGGCGACGAGCACGGCGTCGAAGCCCCTCTCCCGCCGGGAGAGGGGCGGGGGTGAGGGTTCGCTGGAATCATCGACGGCCTGCTCCGCTCGCACCCTCACCCGCCCCTGCGGGGCACCCTCTCCCGGCGGGAGAGGGAGATGCGCCTGCAGAAAGCCCGCCACGCAGCGCGCGTCGTTGGCCTCCTCGTCGCTGGTGAACAGGAACGCGGCGTCGCCGTGGCTGCGCTCGGCCGCGACCAGCAACGCGGCGGCCGCACCCTTGATGTCGCAGGCGCCGAGCCCGATGGCGCGATCGGCGGTCACGCGCAGGGCGAACGGATCGGCGCTCCACTGCGACGACGCCGGCACCGTATCCAGGTGTACATGGAACAAAATGCGCGGTTTGCCGCGTTGTGCAAAAAGGCTCACCGCGCCGGCGCCGTGATCGGTCAGGCGCAGATCGAATCCCGGCAGGTGCGCGCCGAGGTAGTCGAAGATGCCGCCGGTGCCGATCGCGCGCGGCGGATTGCGCGTGTCGAACGCGACCAGCGCCGTGAGATGCCGCAACGTCGCCTGCAACAGCGCGTTCACGTCGCCCCGCCCCGATTTACCTGCGCCCACAGCGTCGAGCTCATGCCGTAGAGGCGGATGAACCCTTCCGCCTCGGCCACACCCCAGTCGGCGGACTGCGCGTAGGTGGCGCCGCGGGCGGCGAGCAGATGCGGCGAGCGCACCTCGATCGCATCCACGCGACCGCCCGCGGTCTCCAGCACCACCTCGCCGGTGACGCAGCGCTGGGTCGAGGCGAGGAACGCCTCGAGGTCCGCCTTCAGCGGATCGTGGAAGAAACCTTCATAGACCAGTTCCACCCACTTGCGCGCCGCCTCCGGTTTGAAGCGGTTCTGCTGCTTGGACAAGACCGCCTCCTCCAGTGCCCGATGCGCCACCAGCAGCGCGGTCAGACCCGGCGCCTCGAACACGATGCGGCCCTTGAGGCCGATCGTGGTGTCGCCGGTGTACAGGCCACGGCCGACGCCGTAGCGCGCGAACCGTGTGTTCAGGTGCGCGAGCAAGGCGTGACCGGGCAGGCGCGCGCCGTCGATCGCCACCGCCTCGCCGTGCGCAAAAGTCAGCGTCACGCGCAGCGGTTCGGCCGGCCACTCGGCGCGCGGCGCGCACCAGCCGCGCGCGTCCTCGCCCGGCGCCTGCCAGCGGTCGATCTCGCCGCCGGACAGGGTCACGCCGAGCAGATTCTCGTTGATCGTGTAGCGCTGCTGCCGGGTGCGCACGGTGAAGCCGCGCTCCTCGAGATAGCGCCGTTCGTAGGCGCGTACTTCCGGATGATCGCGCTGGATTTCGCGGATCGGCGCGACGATGCGGTAGTCGCCGAGCGCCTGCACCGCGAGGTCGAAGCGCACCTGATCGTTGCCCATGCCGGTGCAGCCGTGCGCGATCGTGCGCGTGCCGAGCGCCTCGGCGCGCGCCAGCGCCGCCTCGACGATGAGATAACGGTCGGATACCAGCAGCGGATACTGTCCCTGATACCCCTCCCCGGCCCATACGAACGGCTTGACGAATCCGTTCCACAGCGCCGGGCCGCCATCGACGGTGACGTGGCTGGCGGCGCCGAGTTCGTGCGCGCGCGCCTCGATGCAGGCGCGCTCCGCCGCATCGACGCCGCCGGTATCGACGAATACGGTGTGGACCGCATGGCCACGTTCGCGCAGCCAGGGAATGCAGAAGCTCGTGTCGAGGCCGCCGGAGAAGGCCAGCACGATGTGCCCCTCGAGGGCTGAGGGCTGAGGGCTGAGGGCTGAGGAAGACATTTCGGTTCCTGTAGTTTCGGAATTCTTTCGAACGGGGGCAGGCGCGGGATTTTTCGGGCGCTTTTCCTGCCCTCAGCCCCCGGCCGTTGCTTCGTCCCCGCTCACCAATGCCGCCATCACCGCCTTCTGCACGTGCAGGCGGTTCTCCGCCTCGTCGATGGCGATGCAGGCGGACGAGTCCATCACTTCGTCGGTGGCCTTGACGTTGCGCCGCAGCGGCAGGCAGTGACTGAACACGGCGCCGTCGGTCAGCGCCATCTTGGCCTTGTCCACAATGAAATTTCTGTACTTTTCCCGGATCGGCCGCTCCTCGTCCCAGCGGCCGAAGTACGGCAGCGCGCCCCAGCTCTTGGCGTAGACCACGTGCGCGCCGCGATAGGCCGCCTCGAGGTCGTGGCTGATGGCGAGCGAACCGCCGTGCTCCGCCGCGTTCCGCCGCGCGGCCTCGAGATAGCGTTGGTCGAGCACGTACTCGGGCGTGGGACACAGCAGGGTCACGTCCATGCCGTAGCGCGTGGCGATCAGCAGCGCCGAATTCGCCACCGCCGTGTTCAACGGTTTGGGGTGATAGGTCCAGGTCAGCACGTATTTCCGGCCGCGCAGATCGGTCGTGCCGAAGTGCTCCGCGAGCGCCATCACGTGTGCCAGTTCCTGCATCGGATGGGTGATCGTCTCCAGATTGATCACCGGCACGCTGGCGTACTGCGCGAAGGCGCGCAGCACGCGGTCCTCGCGATCGACCGCCCAGTCGCGGAACCCGGGAAAGGCGCGCACGCCGATCAGATCGACGTAGCGGCTGAGCACGCGCGCCACCTCGGCGACGTGCTCCTCGGCTTCGCCGTCCATCACCGCGCCCGCCGCGAACTCGATCGGCCAGGCGTCCTTGCCGGGTTGCAGGACGACGGCGTGGCCGCCGAGCTGGTATGCGCCGAGTTCGAAGCTGGTGCGCGTGCGCATCGAACTGTTGAAGAACAGCAGCGCGATCGACTTGCCGGCGAGCTCGCGGCCGATGCGCGAACGCTTGAACGCGGCCGCGCGCGCGAGCAGGGCGTCGAGCTCGGCGCGGCTCCAGTCCTGGGTGGTCAAGAAATGGCGAAGGGGCATGGCGTGGTGCTTTGCGAGATCGGGAAACGAAAAACCCGGCGCGGGGCCGGGTTCGAGTCAAGCAACAGGAAAACGAAGATGCGCGACGGCTACCCGGCGGGAATGGCAGGCAGCGGTCGACGCGCGCGCGAGGTCATGCCGGCGGCCATGCGGGCGCTGGTCAGGACGACGATCGCGGCGGAAGCATTCGACATGGCCCCGACACTAGCACGAATCTTTCGCGCGGGGCAACACCCGCGCTACTCGGCCGGCGTCACCGTGATCCGCACGCGGATGCGATCGCCGGGATCGTAGCTGAGGCGCGAAGTATAAATTTCCCCGCGGTAGCGGTATTCGACGTCGTAGGCGATGGCGCGGCGCTGGGCCGAATCCCTGGCGTCGCCGGGACAATGCCGCTCGATGGTATAGCGCGGCGGCGCGGACGAGCGGTCGTCCGCGGCCGCCAGGTTGCTGCCGACCACCGCACCGGCGACGGCGCCGGCCGCGGTCGCCGCCTTGCGGCCCTCGCCCTTGCCAACCTGATGGCCGAGCAGGCTGCCGACGATCGCGCCGAGCACGCCGGCGGCGGTGCGCTGACCGGCGTCGTCCGCGGCAGGCGGTTCGCGCACCGGCACCTGTTCCTCGTAGCACGGCGCGTTCGCCGCGGCCGGACCGCCGTCGTCGTAGATCGGATCGACCCGCAGCACGTCGGCCCAGCCGTAATGGGCGTTGTCGGCCGTCGTCGGCACGGGATGCGCCGGCGTTTGCGCCGGCAGGGATCCGGCAAGGAGCAGCATGCCTGAGATCAGGATGCCGATGCGATTCATGTCTTCTCCGACTCCGACCCGGACCGCGATCCCCGGTCCGGGCAATCTGGCGAACGCTGCGCGGCCGGTTCCCCACGGCCGGGCCGAGACCCATGCGCGCGCTCGCCAATCTGGCGGGCATTTAAGCATCGACAGGCTGAATACAGCCTAAGGATTCGGGCGGCGCGGGCACGAGGCACGCGGCGGAGAAGGCGGCGCGGGGGCTTGGTATACAATGACGTGGAACACCGGGATTGCTCATGCCTTTGCGACTGTACAACTCCCTCACTCGCCGCCTCGAGGACTTCGTGCCGCAGGATCCGGCGCGGGTGACCATGTATCTGTGCGGGCCGACGGTGTACAACTACGTGCACATCGGCAACGCCCGCGGCCCGGTCGTGTTCGGCGTGCTGGTGCGTCTGCTGCGCCGTCTGTACGGCGCGAGCCACGTGGTGTTCGCGCGCAACGTCACCGACGTCGACGACAAGATCAACGACGCCGCCGCCGAGTCCGGCGTGCCGATCGAGGTCATCACGAGGCGCTACGCCGCGGCGTACGAGGAGGACATGCGCAAGCTCGGCGTCGATGCGCCGGACGTGACGCCGTACGCGACCGCGCACATTCCGCAGATCATCGCCATGTGCCAGCGCCTGATCGCCGCCGGCCACGCCTACGCCGCGGAAGGCCACGTGCTGTTCGACGTCGCCTCGTTCCCCGCCTACGGCCGCCTGTCCGGACGCTCGACCGAGGAAATGATCGCCGGCGCCCGCGTGGAAGTGGCGCCCTACAAGAAGAATCCCGCCGACTTCGTGCTGTGGAAGCCGTCCACGCCCGACCTGCCCGGCTGGGACAGCCCGTGGGGCCGCGGCCGTCCGGGGTGGCACATCGAATGCTCGGCGATGAGCGAGACGCACCTCGGCGAAACCATCGACATCCACGCCGGCGGCAACGATCTGCTGTTCCCGCACCACGAGAACGAGATCGCGCAATCGACCTGCGCCCACGGCGGCAAGGTATTCGCGCGCTGGTGGCTGCACAACGGCATGCTCACCTTCGAGGGGCGCAAGATGTCGAAGTCGCTCGGCAACACCGTGCTGCTGCACGAGCTGCTGGAACGACATCCGCCGGAGCTGCTGCGCTACATGCTGATGAAGGCGCACTACCGGCAGCCGCTCGACTGGTCGGCCGCGGCGCTGGAGCAGGCCCGCGCCACGCTCGACGGCTGGTACGGCGTGCTGCGCGATCTCGCCGGGGTCGCGGTCGCCGCCGGTCCGGGCGACGTGCCCGCGGCGCTGCTCGAGGCGCTGTGCGACGACCTCAACACGCCGGAAGCCTTCGGCGTGCTCGCCCGTCTCGCCGGCGAGGCGCGCCGCCACGCCACGCCGGAGCACAAGCGGGCGCTGCTCGGCGCCGGCGCCTTCCTCGGCCTGTTGCAGCAGGATCCGGAAGCCTGGTTCAAGCAACGCGCGAGCGGCGCGAGCGTCGATGCCGCCTGGGTGGAACGCCTGCTCGGCGAGCGCGCCGAGGCGCGCAAGCGCCGCGACTTCGCGCACGCCGACCGCATCCGCGACGAACTCGCCGCGCGCGGCGTGGTCATCGAGGATGGGCCGCAGGGCGCACGCTGGAAACTCGCCGTCGCGGCCGGAGGCACTGGCGATGAACGCGCAGCCTGAATTGCTGCCGGAGACGTCTGCCGCGGCGGCGCAGCAGGCGATCGTCGAGGAATTCGCCTGTTTCGGCGACTGGACCGAACGCTACCAGTACCTGATCGACCTCGGCCGCCGGCTGCCGCCGTTTCCGGCCGAGTGGCAAACCGAGGCGAACCGGGTGCAGGGCTGCCAGTCGCAGGTCTGGCTGGTGGCCGAGGGCGACGCGCGCAATCTGCGCTTCCACGCGATCAGCGATTCGGCGATCGTGTCCGGCCTGATCGCGCTGCTGCTGCGCGTCTATTCCGGTCGTCCGGCGCGCGAGATCCTCGACACCGAACCGCGCTTCGTCGAGGCCATGGGTCTCGCCCAGCATCTTTCGCCGACCCGCAACAACGGCCTCGCCGCCATGCTCGCGGCGATCAAGCAGCACGCCCGCCAGGCGCTCGCCTGAGCCGCGCTCGATGGCGCGCGAAGCTTCGTCGTTTCGCGTTGTGGAGCGAACGCCGGCGCCGGCTCAGTCGCCCATCTGCTTCTGGCGATGCTCCCAGCGCTCCTGCGCGTCGAGGCAGAGCGTCGCGATCGGACGCGCCTCCAGCCGTTCGAGGCCGATTTCCTCGTCGGTCTCCTCGCAGTACCCGTAGCGGCCTTCCTCGATCCGCTTGAGCGCCTTGTCGATCTTGGCGATCAGCTTGCGGTAGCGGTCGCGCGTGCGCAGTTCCAGCGAATTCTCGGTCTCGCGCGTGGCGCGCTCGGCCTCGTCGCCGACGTCGCGCACTTCCTCGCGCAGGTTGTCGATGGTCTGCTTCGACTCCTCGACCAGGTCCTCACGCCAGCGCAACAGCTTGGCGCGGAAATAGGCGAGCTGCCGCGGGTTCATGTATTCCTCGCGCGGCGACGGCCGATAGTTCGGCGGCAGGGTGACGACCACCGTGCTCGGCAGCGCATAGCGGCCGTCTTCGCGGGTGATCGTGTCCTTGTCCTTCTTCGCGACCGCGGCGGCCACCTTGCCCGCCGCGACGGACGTCGCCTTCGGTTTCGCCGCGGCGACCGGCGGCGTCTTCACCGGTTTGCCCGTCGGCTTCGCGGTTCGGGCCGGCGCCTTCTTCGGCGCGGCGACGCGCTTGACCGGTTTCGCCGGCCGGGTCGCGGTCGCGCCGCGCCGCGCCTTGCCCTTCGTCGCCGCCGGCTTCTGCGGCTTGCGCGCCGGCGCCTTCCTGGGCGGCGCCTTCGGCTTGGCCGCGGCCTTCTTCTTCGCGGCGGGCTTGCGCGCCGCGGCGGCGGGTTTGCGTTTGGATTGGGCCATGGGCATTCACCATTGTCCTCAGGCGGTCGCGTGTTATAGCCTAAGTGCCCACCTGCGGCAACCACTTGCGCCGCCGGAATCCACGTGACTCGATTCCTGCTCCTGCTGCTTGCCGCCTACCGACGCTGGCTGAGTCCGCTGTTCGGGACCCGCTGCCGCTTCCATCCGAGTTGTTCGGAATACGCCCGCATCGCGGTCGCGCGCTTCGGCGCCGGACGCGGCGGCGTGCTCGCGCTGTGGCGCATCGCCCGCTGCCAGCCGCTGTGCGCCGGCGGACTCGACCCGGTGCCGGAAACCTTCGCGCTGCGCTGCCGCCCGCAGCCGTAACCGTGCTCTTCCCCGCCACGCAAGGATCCCCCGCATGAGCGACTGGCTGATCGTCAACGCCGAACTGGTCAACGAAGGTCGCCGCTACGCCGGCGACGTGCGCGTGCGCAACGGCCGCATCGAGGCCATCGCACCGTCGCTCGCCGCGCGGCCGCAGGAGCGCGTGTTCGACGCGCGCGGGCGGCTGCTGCTGCCCGGCATGATCGACGACCAGGTGCATTTCCGCGAACCCGGACTCGAGCACAAAGGGGATTTTTATACCGAATCGCGCGCGGCCGTGGCCGGCGGCGTCACCAGCTACATGGAGATGCCGAACTCGAAACCGCCGACCACCGACTTCGCCGCGCTCGCCGACAAGTACGCGCGGGCGGCGCAAAAGTCGCTCGCCAACTACGCGTTCTATTTCGGCGCCACCAACGACAACCTCGAGCAGGTCCGCACGCTCGATCCGCACGCCGCCTGCGGCATCAAGGTGTTCATGGGCGCCTCCACCGGCAACATGCTGGTCGACGACCCGGCCACGCTGGAGGCGATCTTCCGCGAGGCGCGCGTGCCGGTGGTGACGCACTGCGAGGACACGCCGACGATCGAGGCGAATCTCGCCGCCGCGCGCGCCGACTACGGCGCGGACATCCCGGTGCGCTGCCATCCCTACATCCGCTCGCGCGAGGCCTGCCTGAAATCGACGCGCCTGGCGATCGCGCTGGCGCGGCGCCACGGCACGCGCCTGCACGTGCTGCACATCTCCACCGCCGACGAACTGGAGCTGTTCGAACCGGGACCGCTGGAGCGCAAGCGCATCACCGCCGAAACCTGCGTCCATTTCCTGCACTTCAGCGAGGCGGACTATGCTGAAAAAGGGAATTTTATAAAATGCAACCCGGCGATCAAGACCGCCGGCGACCGCGCGGCGCTGATCGAGGCGCTGAAGAGCGGCCGCATCGACGTGCTCGCCACCGACCACGCGCCGCACACGCTCGCCGAGAAGCAGCTACCCTACGAGCAGGCGCCGTCCGGCCTGCCGCTGGTGCAGTTCGTGCTGCAATGCGCGCTGGAGAACTGGTTCAGCCGGCTGTTGCCGCTGGAACTGATCGTGGAGAAGACCGCGCATGCGCCGGCCAAGCTGTTCGGCGTGCGCGAGCGCGGCTTCCTGCGCGAGGGCTACCACGCCGATCTGGTGCTGATCGATCCGCAGACGCCGCAGACCGTCGCCCGCGAGGCGGTGCTGTCCAAATGCGGCTGGTCGCCGTTCGAGGGCTACACGTTCCGCAGCAGCGTCGCCGCGACCTGGGTCAACGGCCACCTCGCCTGGCACGAGGGCCGGCTCGACGACAGCGAACTCGGCCGACGCCTGGAATTCGATCGGCCGAAGAGCTGACATGCTCCTCGGCCTCGTCTGCGCCGTCGGATGCGCCGCCGCAGCCGCGGATGCCGGCGTGCGCCTGCCGCCGCGACTCGAACAGGGCCAACTGGTCATCGGCCATGCGCCGCCGGGTGTCACGCTCGAGTACGCCGGCCGTGCGCTCCACATCGGCAAGGACGGCGTGTTCGTGTTCGGGCTGGAGCGCGATGCGCCGCCACGGGTCGCGCTCACCCTGCGCGCGAGCGGCGGTCCGCCGCGCACGCTCACCCTCACCGTCGCGCAGCGCCGGTATCCGCTCGAACGCATCGAGGGCCTGCCGCAGCGGACGGTGACGCCCGACCCGGAAACCGCCGCGCGGATCGAACGCGAGCAGGCGCGCGTGGCCGCGGCGCGCCAGCGCGACGACGACCGCGAGGATTTCCTGCACGGCTTCGCGTTGCCGGTGGACGGCGCGCGCATCAGCGGCGTCTACGGCAGTCAACGCATCGACAACGGCACGCCGAAAGCGCCGCATCTCGGCCTCGATCTCGCGGTGCCCGAAGGTACGCCGATCCACGCGCCGGCGCCGGGCATCGTCAGCTTCGCCGAGCCCGATCTCGTGTTGACCGGCGGCACGGTGCTGATCGATCACGGCTTCGGCTTGAGCTCGTCGTTCCTGCACCTGAGCCGCATCGACGTGAAGGTCGGCGAGCGCGTCGCGCGCGGCCAGGTGATCGGTGCGGCGGGCATGACCGGGCGCGCCAGCGGGCCGCATGTGCATTGGGGATTCAATTGGTTTGAGGTCCGCCTCGACCCCGCCCTGCTGCCGAAGCCGCGTTCCTGAGCATCGGTTCGATACCCTGGGGACTCGAATCCGACCTTCCGACGCGGAGACCTGATAAGCATCGAACCTCAGCAAGCGGTCCCCTTCTCCCGCCACAAGAGCAGAGCTTCCGCTCGGCCGAAGGCCGAGCGGGTTACTTCTTTGCTGGTGCAAAGAAGTAACCAAGAAACACCTCGAAAGCAGAGCATCCCTCGGAGGACCTGCACGAAGATTTTGCGAGGGGATGAAAGCTCCGTCTACGACTCGTCCGCCGTAGGCGGAAACGCCATTCGCTTCGCATGCAGGTCTTCTGTCGCAAGCGAAGCGAAAAGCCGTCCGACCGGGAGCGACCGAGTTGTACTGGAACATTCATCCGACTGGGAACCGTCGTGCAGGTCCTCCGGGGGATGCTCTGCTTGAACGTGCTTTCTCTTGGTTACTTCTCTTTGCACGAGCAAAGAGAAGTAACCCGCTCGCCGGATGCGAGCGGAAAACCGCAGGATGCGCTTGGAGAACAGAACGAGATGACTGCCGTGCCACCCTCACCCGAAGCCGCTCTGCGGTTTCGGCCTCTCCCGCCGCGGGGAGAAGCGGCAGACGGAATTTCAGCGCTAATCAGATGCGGAGCAAACCCCATGAAGCGTGCGTTCGCCCTCGTTGCCTTCCTTGCTGCCATAGGGTCCGACGGCGTCGCCGGCGCCGAGCCGGACGCGCAGCCGTATCCCGGCACGATCGCGCTCGCGGTCGATCTCACCGATGCAGCGCGCAAGATCTTCCGCGTCACCGAAACCGTACCGGTGCGCGCCGGCGCCTTGGCACTGCGTTATCCGAAGTGGGTGCCGGGCGAGCATTCGCCGAGCGGGCCGATCACCGGCGTCAGCGGCCTCGTGATCCGCGCCGGCAACGATCGGCTCGCCTGGCGCCGCGACCGGGTGGACATGTATACCATCCACCTCGACGTGCCGGCCGGCGTCGACGCGATCGAGCTCTCGTTCCAGTTCCTGTCGCCGACCGAAGGCGGCGAATTCGGCCAGAGCGTGTCGGCGACGAGCAAGCTCGTCGATCTCGAATGGAACCAGGTCGTGTTCTATCCGGCCGGCCCTCCCGCCAACGCGATCTCGATCGCCCCGAGCGCACGGCTGCCGGCGGACTGGGGCTACGGCACCGCGCTCGCCGTGGCCGGCGGCAGCGGCGGCGAAGTGCGCTTCGCGCCGGTCTCGCTCGAGACCCTGGTCGATTCGCCGCTGCTCGCCGGACGCCATTTCCAGCGCGTCGATCTCGCGCCCGGCGCGCGCACGCCGGTGCATCTCGACATCGCCGCCGATCATCCGCAGGACCTCGTCATCCGTCCCGCCCAGCTCGCCGCGCACCGCAATCTGGTGACGCAGGCGGAGAAGCTGTTCGGCGCGCGTCACTACGATCACTACGATTTCCTGCTGACGCTGTCGGACGACGTCGGCCACTTCGGTCTGGAACATCATCGCTCCAGTGACGACCGCAGCCGGGCGCGCTATTTCACCGACGACGACACGTATCTGGCCGGCGGCGGCTTGCTGCCGCACGAATTCGTGCATTCGTGGAACGGCAAGTTCCGCCGTCCGGCGGGCCTCGCCACGCCGAATTTCGACGTGCCGATGCAGGGCGATCTGCTCTGGGTGTACGAGGGCCTGACCCAGTACTACGGCGAAGTGCTGGCGGCGCGCGCCGGCATCCGCACGGCCGGACAGTACCGCGACGATCTCGCGCTCACCGCCGCGACCATGGCCGCGCGCGCCGGCCGCGCCTGGCGGCCGCTGCAGGATACCGCCGACGAGGCGCAGATCCTCTACTACGCGCCGGCGGCGTGGCAGTCGTGGCGGCGGCTGGTGGACTTCTACCCGGAAGGCTCGCTGCTGTGGCTCGACGTCGACACCACGATCCGCGAGCTGTCCGGCGGCACGCGCTCGCTCGACGATTTCGCGCGTGCCTTCTACGGCATGGACGACGGCCGCTACGAAGTGAAAACGTATACTTTCGACGACGTCGTCGCCGCGCTCGCCGCGGTGCAGCCGCACGACTGGGCGGCGTTCCTGCGCACGCGGCTCGAATCCACCGATCCCGCCGCGCCGCTCGACGGCCTGGCGCGCGGCGGCTGGCGACTGGTGTATACCGATACGCCGACGGCGCTGTTCCAGGCCAACGAGAAGGTGCGCAAGCTCGTGGATCTTTCCTATTCGCTCGGCCTCGTGATCGACGCCGACAAGGCGCCCGGCAAACTCATCGACGTGATCTGGAACAGCCCGGCGTTCGTCGCTGGCCTCGCCCCGGGGATGCACCTCGTCGCCGTGGACGACGAAACCTACGACGCCGAACGCCTGCGCGAGACGGTCAAGGCCGCGGCCGCCGCGCACCGGCCGATCAAGCTGCTGGCACGGAACCTCGACAGCTTCTTCACCTTCACGGTCGAGGATCGCGACGGGCCGAGGTATCCGCGTCTCGAGCGCGTGCCGGGCACGCCCGATCGCCTGGACGATATCCTCCGCGCGCGCCAGTGATCGCCGCGGCGGCGGATCACGCCATGTAGCCGCCGGCCACGCCCTTGGTCGCCACCGCCACGGCATCGTGCGGATGCAGGCTTTCGTGGTGGGTGGCGCGGATGTGGAAATCGGCGATGCGCGGATCGGCGTCGAGGGCGTGCTGGATGCGGCGCGCGGCGTCCTCGCAGAACATCAGATTCTCGCCGTTGAGGCGCGCGAACGCCTGCTCGTCCTCGCGCTTGACCGCGGTCTGCACCGGCGTCTGCAGCGCCCGCTCGACGCGGTCGATCAGCTCGGCGATCGGCAGATCGAAGCCCGGCGCGAGCCGCACCCGCACCGCCGCGGCGCTGCGCTGACTGTGCGGCGTGGCGCAGATGCCGCGTTCGCTGCCGAGCCAGGCGAGCACGGCCGCGTGCTCGAGCGGCCGTTCGCGCGGGAAGTCCGCGGCGAAGCGCTCCTGGATCAACTGCCGCGCCAGCGCCGCCGAACACGGGCAGGTGCTCGAATACAGCACCTCGACGCCGAGTTCGAGCGTGAACTGGCCCTGCGCCAGCGTCGCCTCGATCGTCACCGGGTAGGCTTTCCAGCCGCGGTGGTCGCTCACCAGGGCCGGCCGCCGCAGCAGATGCTGGAAGGCGATGCACAGATGGGCGCGGTCGGACAGCCCGGCGTGCGAATCGAGAAACTCGCGCAGCAGACGGCGCAGCACGCAGGGCGTCAGCGGCTCGGCGCCGAGCACCCGGTCGAGGTGCAGATACAGCCGCGACATGTGGATGCCGCGCGCCTCCGGCCGGGTCAGATTGACGAACGCGGCCACCCGCGCCGGCACCTGTACCACCGCGCCATCGGCACCGACCACGCGCACCGGCACGTCGATCTCGTCCATGCCGACCCGGTCGAGCGTGCCGGCGACCGCCGGTTCCGCGTCCTTGGCGACGTCGGGCATGGCGCGCAGGGTACCGTCGGGAAAACGCATGATCTTCTCCTCGAGCCGGCGTCGCCGGCGGGTGAGCCGTCGAGCGCAGCAGATTTTGAAAACAGGTTCTAGTCTACCAGCCGCCCGCGGTTCGGCGGGCCTCGCGCCAGGCGAGCCACAGCGTGCGCCACGGATGGCGGCGGCGCAGCGCCGCGGCCGGGTCCGCCGCGCGCGCGGCACGTTCCGCGCGTTCCAGGTCCAGCCGCGCGCGCACGCGCACGCCGAGACCGGGACCGGCGTCGGCGCGCAATGCTTGCGCCAGGAGCTCGCCGACCCGCGCCGTATGCTCGCGCAACGCCGCTCGCGCCGCGGCGCCGCCGCGGCCGAGGTCGGCGCGCGTCACGCCGTGCCGGGCGAGCAGGTCGAGCGGCACGGCGACGCTGCGCTCCGGCGCGAATTCCATGCCGGCGGCCGCGCGCCGCAGGTGCGAGCCGATCCACAATTGGGAATTTGCCTCATTGTATACGACGCCCAACAGCGCCGCTTCCAGCGCCGCCACCGGCCGGTAGAACGATGCCAGCGCGCCGCACAGCGCGGCGAAGCTCGGCGCCGGCGGCGCCTCGAGCTGCGCCATCGCGCCGGCAGTGAGCTCGCTCCAGCGCGACGGCGCGATCGCCCGGACCTGCGGCGCGGCGAACAGCGTCTGCGTGATCGGATGGCGCGCCGTGCCGGCGCTCGCGCCGAGCAGTTCCTGGCGCCACCATTCGAGCTTGGCCGCGGCCACCTCGGGTTCGCGGATGGCGAAACAGCAGAGTTCCAGCTCGTGCACCAGGCTGCCGAACGCGCTCGCCGTGCGGCGCTGCGCCGGGGCGACGAACAGCGCCACGACGATCTGCTCGGGGTGGGCCTCGAGCCATTTCCGTTCGAAGGCGTCGAACGGCGCGTCGGCGTGTGCCATCGCGGCTCAGACCAGCCCGAGCACGTCGAGCAACTCGTGCGGCGTGGCCGCCACGACGTCGGCCTGCCAGGCGTGCGGATCGGCGCCGTCGAGATAGCCCCAGCCGGCGGCGACGGTGCGCGTCCCGGCGCGACGGCCGGCCTCGATGTCGCGCGGGTCGTCGCCGACGTAGACGCTGCGATTCGCGCGCACGCGCGCCAGCGCGCAGGCGTGCAGGATCGGCTCCGGGTCCGGCTTGCGGGTCGCCAGGCAATCGCCCGTCACCAGCGCCGCGCAGCGCGCTTCGAGCGCGAGCGCGGCGAGCAGCGCCCGCGCCAGCCAGCCCGGCTTGTTGGTCACCACGCCCCAGCGCCAACCGCGCGCCTCGATCGCGCCGAGCACCGCGTCCATGCCCGGATAGGTGCGCGTGTGCGTGGCGATCGCCTCGGCATAGAGTTCGAGAAAGCGCGGCAGCAGGGTCTCGATGCGCGCCTCGTCCGCGTCGGGAAAACCGCGGCGCAGCATGGCGCGGCCGCCCTTGGAAACCACCGCGCCGATCGCCGCGGCCTCGGCCGGCGGCTCGCCCTGCTCGGCGCGCAGGCGCTGCATGGCCACGATCAGGTCGGGCGCCGAATCGACCAGCGTGCCGTCGAGATCGAACAGCACCGCCTCGATCGCGCCACGCAGGCGCAGGTCAGGGTTTGCGCGCACAGGCGAGATAGTTCACTTGTACACTTTGCGTGAGCCAGGCGCGCCGGCGCAGCGGATCGTAGGCGAGCCCGCGCAGATCGACCAGCGCCAGTCCGGCCGCGCGCAGCGCCGCGGCGAGCTCCGACGGCCGCAGGAACTGCGCATAGTGGTGCGTGCCGCGCGGCAGCAGACGCAGCACGTATTCGGCGCCGACGATCGCCGCGGCGAAGGCGAGCGGCGTGCGGTTGAGCGTCGAGAAGAACGCGCTGCCGCCGGGCGTGAGCAGGGTCGCGATCGCGCCGATGAGACGCACCGGATCGGGCACGTGTTCGAGCAGTTCCATGCAGGTGACGACGTCGAACGCGCCGGGCGCCTCGGCGGCCAGCGCCTCGGCATCGATCTCGCGATAGGCCACGCGCAGACCGGATTCGTGCAGATGCAGCCGAGCCACTTCCAGCACGCGCGGCGCGAGGTCGATGCCGGTCACCTCGGCGCCGGCGCGCGCCAGCGCTTCGGCGAGAATCCCGCCGCCGCAGCCGACGTCGAGCACGCGCGCGCCGCGCAACACGACGCGCTCGGCGATGTAGTCGAACCGCACCGGATTGAGATCGTGCAGCGGCCGCGACTCGCCCTCCGGATCCCACCAGCCGCGCGCGAGCTTGTCGAATTTCGCGGTCTCCGCCGGATCGACGTTGGCCGCCGTATTGGTCATCATCAATGGTTTCGGTCTAGGGACAATCCACCGCCGCCCGCACCTGCAACCGCGCCTCGATATCGCGCCACTCGGTGTCGGGCTGCTCGACCGCGAAGTGTACCGTGTAGTGCGCGCCGCGTCGCGGCGTGAACGCCGTGCCCCAACTGTCGTCCATGCCGATCGGAAAACGCTCGACGCGGACGAACCCCGGCGCGACGGCGATTTCGGCCTCGGTGCCGCGCTGATAGAGAAAGACGTGATCGGCGTCGTCGAGCGCATGCAGGGCGATCCATTGCGTCAGCGACTCGCGACGCGCGAGCACCAGCCTGCCCTGCGCGTCGTGCACCGCAAGTTCGATCCCTGCCGCCGGCCGCTCCGCGGCGACGACCTCGCCGTCCGTCGCCGTCGGCTGCGCCTTGCGCCTCAGCGCGAGACCGATGCGCGCCTCGATCGGCGGCAGGCCGGCGAGTACGCGCGTGACGCTGCCGGCCGTGGTCAAATCCACCGCGCCGAGATCGACCGTGTAGCCGTCCCGGCACAGCGCGCTCGGCGCCGGCTGCGGCGTGAACGTGCCGTCGCCGCGATAGCCGGTGTACTGCGCAAGCCGCATCGTACAGCCGGCCAAAGCGGCGATCGCCAGCGCGAACGCAACCGGGCGTGTCTTCATCCGCCGAAACCGTCCGCGAAGATCCAATCCGGCAAGGTCTGATCGGCGCCGATGTCGGACCGGTTCGTGCCGGGCGGACGCGATTGCGCGTCGAAGTCGTCGCTGGCATCGGCGAGCGCCGTGGCGTGGCCGATCGCGGCGCCGGCCAGCGCGGTCAGATGCAGGTCGCCGGCAGCGGGATCGACGAACCAGCCGGGCGGCGCGGCAGTGAGATTGTTGCTGAGTGTGGGCGCGGCGCCATCGCGCGGCTGGATCGCGGCGTCGAGCAGATTGTTGATCACCTGCACCCCGGTGGCGCCGCTGTAACGCACCTCGATCGCGTTCGGATACCGGCCCGCAGTGAGCGCGGTGTTGTTGAGCAACTCGGCGTTCGGCGAGGTGGTGTAGATCGGCACGTCCACGGCGTAGTTCGCGTTCGCATCCCAGTGCACGAAGTTGTTGCGCACGATGCCGCGCAGGTGATCCGTCGACCCGGTGAGCCCGAGCGCGATGCCGCGCGAGGAATCAATGATGGTGTTGCGTTCGACGAGCGAGTCGCTTGAACCCTGCCACAGCAGGATCGCCGGCCCGGCGAGCGTGAGATCCTGGCAGCGGATGCCGTGAATGAGGTTGTCGCGCACGATCCAGCGCGCCACGGTGACACCGTCCACCGCGTTGGTGTAGCAGGTGTTGCCGACCGCCGGATGATCGACCGCGCCCGCGGTGAAGAACAGTTCGGAGTATTCGACGCTGACGTCGTCCGCGGCCGGCACGCCCTTCACCAGTTGTTCGCCGGCATCGTACAGGCGCAGATGATACAGATGCACCTGATGCGCGCCCTGGTCGCCCTGCACGGCGACGTCGTGATAGTACACATCGTGCACCGAAAGATCGGCGATGACGACGTCGCTGGCGGTGAAGATCTGGAAGCCGAACGGCACCAGCGGATCGGTCATGCCGGCGCCGACGAGAACCACATCGGCCGGATTGCCGGTCGCGCCGCGGATCTGGATGTGACGGATCGGCGAGGCACCGTAGCGCCCCACGGTGAGACGGCCGTCCACGCCATTCGGAAAGTTCACGCTGGCGAGATCGTACGTGCCCGGCGCGATCACGATCGCCTGATTGCTGGCGAGATTCCAGCACGCATCCGCGAGTTGCTGCGCGGTCGAGACCGGGACGACCGTGTAACTGGCGTCCGGCGGCGGCAGCGCCGGCGCATCTCGCGGCAGACGCGCACACGCGGGACGCACCGCAGCCAGGATCGCCAGCAAGACGCCGCCGCAGGCCGCGGCGATGCGCGATCCGCACGTGGTGGGTACTGCGACCGGGAAACCGCCCGGGTTCATGTTCGCCGTCCGTCTCGGTGCGCGCTCGCCCGCAAGCTTCGCCCGATTCCCCGCCGGGGTCCGTGACGCGGCGCACGCCGCGGCGCGATGCCTGCTCACGCATTCTCCGCCATGCGCTCGCGCCAGGTCTCGGCGGTCGCGCGCAGCGCCGTCGCATCGATCCCGAGCAATGCGCCATTTTCCACTTTGCGCACTCCCGCGATCCAGACATCGCTCACCTGGTGCCGACCGGTCGCGTAGACGAGCTGCGAGATCACGTGATAGACCGGCTGCGTCTCCAGCGCATCGAGGCGCACGGCGACGAGATCGGCCTGTTTGCCGGGGACGATCGAGCCGATCCGGTCGGCGAGCCCGAGCGCGCGCGCGCCGTTGAGCGTGGCCGCGCGCAGGACGGCGGCGGCGTCGAAGGCGCTGGCATCGCCGGCCACGCCCTTGGCGAGCAGCGCGGCGGTGCGCATCTCGCCGAACATGTCGAGGTCGTTGTTGCTGGCGCAGCCGTCGGTGCCGAGCGCCAGGTTGACGCCGGCGCGGCGCAGCTTCTCCGCCGGGCAGAAGCCGCTGGCCAGTTTCAGGTTCGATTCCGGACAGTGCACCACCGAGGCGCCGGCCTCGGCGAGCTCGGCGATCTCGCCGTCGGTGAGCTGGGTCATGTGCACGGCGATCAGATGATCGTTCACCAGACCGAGCGCGCGCAGCCGCGCCAGCGGCCGCACGCCGTGGCGCTGCTTCGATTCCTCCACCTCGTGCGCGGTCTCGTGGACGTGGATGTGCACCGGCACGTCGAGCTGATCGGCGAGCACGCGGATGCGGTGGAAACTCTCGTCGGCCACCGTGTACGGCGCGTGCGGCGCGAGCGCGGTGGCGATCAGCGACTCGCCCTTGAACTCGTCATGCACGGCGAGGTTCTTGGCGAAGTATTCGTCGCGGCTCTTCGCCCAGGCGCTCGGGAACTCGATGAACGGCAGTCCGACCACGGCGCGAAAGCCGTGCTGCAGGTAGGTGGCCGCCTGCACGTCCGGGAAGAAATAGTTCTCGTTGCAGCAGGTGGTGCCGCCGCGCAGCATCTCGGCGATGGCCAGCTCGACGCCGTCGCGCACGAACTCGGCACCGACCGCGCGCGCCTCGGCCGGCCAGATGTGCTGCTCGAGCCAGGTCATCAGCGGCAGATCGTCCGCCAGGCCGCGCATCAACGTCATCGGGTTGTGCGTGTGGGCGTTGACCAGGCCCGGAATCAGCGCGTGCGCCGGCAGCGCGATGCGCGGTACATTCGTATACTTTTCCCGCGCGGCTTCGATCGGCAGCACCTCGGCGATCGTCGCGCCGGCCAGCGCCACCGCGTGATCCTCGAGCACCGCGCCGTGCGGCTCGACCGGGACCACCCAGCGGGCTTCGAGAAGGGTGTCGACGGGGGGCATGGGGCTGAGGGCTGAGGGTTGAGGGCTGAGGGCGGAGGGCGGAGGGCTGAGGGCGGAGGGTTGAGGGTTGAGTGCCAAGGGCTGAACGGCTCGTCCCGCTCACCGCTCACTGCTGACCGCTCACAGTTGCCCCCCCTCCGCCCCGCTCTCACTTGACCCGGCCGACGTACTCGCCGGTGCGCGTGTCCACCTTGATCTTCTCGCCCTGCTGCACGAACAGCGGCACGCGCACCACCGCGCCGGTTTCGAGCTTGGCCGGCTTGCCGCCGCCGCCGGAGGTGTCGCCGCGCACGCCGGGATCGGTCTCGACGATGTCGAGTTCGACGAAGGTCGGCGGCGTCACCGTGAGCGGCGCGCCGTTCCACAACGTGACGATGCAGGTCTCGTTGCCCTTCAGCCACTGCGCCGCCTCGCCCATTGCGGCCTTGTCCGCAGCGAGCTGCTCGTGCGTGTCCGGGTGCATGAAGTGCCAGAACTCGCCGTCGCTGTACAGGTATTCCATGTCGGTATCGACGACGTCGGCGGCCTCGACCGAATCGGTCGACTTCATCGTCATTTCCACCACGCGGCCGGTCTTGAGGTTGCGGTACTTGACGCGGGTGAACGCCTGGCCCTTGCCCGGCTTGATGTATTCGGTGTCGACGATCGTGCACGGATAGCCGTCCACGATGATCTTCATGCCGTTCTTGACGTCGTTCATGCCATAGCTGGCCATCGGAAGCTCCTTGGGCGCCGCGCGCAGGAAAGCGGCTACAATGGAAAAGTTTTTTCTCGCGCCGGATGCCGGCGGACGGAACCGCAATGATACCCGCAAGCCCCCATCGCGCGCAGCCTCGCCCGTGGCAGCAACTCTGGCGCGAGGCGATCACCGACCCGCGCGAACTGCTTGATCTGCTCGATCTCGGCCACCTCGCCGACCGGCTGCTGCCGGGCGCGGACACCGGTTTTCCGATGCGGGTGCCGCGCGGCTACGCCGCGCGCATGCGGCGCGGCGATCCGGCCGATCCGCTGCTGCGGCAGGTGCTGCCGCTCGCCGCCGAGCTCGCACCGACGCCGGGCTACGTCGATGACGCAGTCGGCGATCTCGCCGCGCGCGCGGCGCCAGGCGTGCTGCGCAAGTACCGTGGCCGCGCGCTGCTGATCGCCACCGGCTCCTGCGCAGTGCATTGCCGCTACTGCTTCCGGCGGCATTTCCCCTACGCCGAGGAAACCGCCGCGGCAGGACAGTGGCATGCCGCGATCGCGCACCTGCGCGCGGACAGCGCCATCGAGGAAGTGATCCTGTCCGGCGGCGATCCGTGGTCGCTCGCCACGCCGAAGCTCGCGGAGCTGACCGCGGCGCTGGCGCCGATCGCGCACCTGCGGCGGCTGCGCATCCACACGCGGCTGCCGGTGGTGCTACCGGAACGGGTGGACGCGGCGCTCTGCGCCTGGCTCGAACGCCTGCCGTGGCCGGTCGCGGTCGTGCTGCACGCCAATCACGCCAACGAACTCGACGCCGCCGTCGCCGCAGCCTGCGGCCGACTGCGCGCCGCGGGCGCGACGCTGCTGAACCAGTCGGTTTTGCTGCGCGGCGTCAACGACGACGTCGAAACTCTCGCCGCGCTGTCCGAACGCCTGTTCGCCTGCGGCGTCGTGCCCTACTACCTGCATCAGCTCGATCCGGTCGCCGGCGCGGCGCACTTCGCCGTGCCCGACGCGCGCGCACGCCAGCTCGTCGAAGACCTGCGCGCACGTCTGTCCGGCTATCTGCTGCCGCGGCTGGTGCGCGAGGTTCCCGGCGCCATCGCCAAGCTGCCCGTGTAAAGCCGGGCAAGCCCGCCGCGGCCGGTACGAACGGCGCTGGAAATGCGTGGCGGAATCGAGTAAAAGCTCTCTGCGAGCGCGCCTGCCCATGAGCAAACAAGACAACGTCATCAAACTGCTACTGATCGAGGATTCGGTCGAGGAAGCCGAGCAATTGATCAGCATGCTGCGCAACGGCGGCATCGCCGTGCGCCCGGCGCGCGCGGGCAACGCGGCCGAGCTCGAGGCGCAGCTCGCCGGGACCACGCCAGACCTGATCCTGGTCAATCTGAACGCCAAGACGCTCACCCTCGCCGACGTCGCCACCGCGGCGAACCGCACCGGCAAGGACATCGCCGTGATCGCCGTCGCCGGCGGGGTGAACGAAGAAGTCATCGCCAGCGCGTTCCGCGACGGCGCGCGCGCGCTGGCGCTGCGCAACCGCGCCGACCACGTGCAGTCGATCGTGCGCCGCGAATTCGAGAGTCTGAACATGCGCCGCAGCGTGCGGCGGCTGGAAACCGCGCTGCGCGAGACCGAGCGCCGCTGCGACGCCCTGCTCGACTCCTCGCGCGATCCGATCGCCTACGTGCACGAAGGCATGCACGTGCGCGCCAACAAGGCGTATCTCGACATGTTCGGCTTCGAGGAGTTCGACGAGCTGCAGGGCATGTCACTGCTCGACATGATCGCGCCGGACGATGCCGAGGACTTCAAGGCGCTGCTGAAGAAACTGTCGAAGGGCGAGAAGCCGCCGCAGAAACTGAATCTGAAGGCGCAACGCGCCGATGGCACCACGTTCGACGCGACGATGGAATTCGCCGAGGCCAGCTACGAGGGCGAACCCTGCCAGCAGATCATCTTCCGCCAGCAGACGGTGAGCGTGGAGCTGGCCAGGGAACTGGACGTGCTGCGTTCGAAGGATCTCGTCACCGATCTGTTCAACCGCCAGTACTGCCTCACCGAACTCGAGCGCGCCGTCGGCGAGGCGGCCAAGGGCCGCAACGATCGGGCGCTGCTGCTGCTCGAGCCGGACAATTTCAAGCAGTTGCTCGATACCGTCGGTCTCGGCAACGCCGATCTGCTGCTCGGCGACATGGCCAATCTGATGCGCCGGCACATCCACGAGGCCGACGTCGCCGGCCGGTTCGGCGAGCACACCTTCGGCGTGCTGGTGAGTCGGCGCAGCCCCGAGGAAATCCGGCAACTCGGCGAAACCCTGCGCAAGGCGTTCGAGGAACGCATCTTCGAGGTCGGCAAGCAGTCGCTCACGGTCAACGTCAGCATCGGCGGTGCGCTGATCGGCGAGAAGAACGCCAACGTGCAGGCCGTGCTGACCCAGGCCACGAACGCGCTGCGCGGCGCGCAGACCGAGGGCGGCAACCGCGTCCACGTATTCGATCCAGCGGCCAAGGACCGCGCCGACGAGGAGAAGAATCGCCACTGGCTCACGCTGGTCAAGGACGCGCTGGCCAACGACGGCTTCGTGCTGTTCTATCAGCCGATCATCAGCCTGCACGGCGCCGAGGGCGAGTTCTACGAGATCCTCCTGCGCATGCAGGGCCCGAAGGGCGAGATCACGCCGAATTTCTTCCTGCCCGTCGCCGAACAGCACGGCCTGATGCCCGCGATCGACCGCTGGGTGATCGGCCACGCGATCAAGGCGCTGGCCGAACGCGAGAAGGCCGGCCACAAGACCACGTTCTTCGTCAAACTCACGCCACAGTCGCTCGACGACCAGACCCTGGTGCCGTGGATCGCGCAACAGTTGAAGAATGCGCGCCTGCGCGGCGATGCGCTGGTGTTCGAGATGCCGGAAAGCAAGGTGGTCACCAGCCTCAAACCGGCGCGCGCCTTCGTCACCGGATTGAAGCAGGTGCATTGCGGCTTCGCCCTGGAACAGTTCGGCTCGGGCCTGAACTCGTTCCAGTTGCTCAAGCACGTCGATGCGGATTACCTCAAGATCGACCGCAACTTCATGGCCGAGCTGCCGAAGAACAAGGAAAACCAGGAGAAGATCAAGGAGCTCTGCGACCAGGCGCACCATGCCGGCAAGCTCACCGTCGCCGAGTTCGTCGAGGACGCTGCCAGCATGTCGATCCTGTTCACCTGCGGCGTGAACTTCGTGCAGGGCAATTTCCTGCAGGAACCCGAGAAGGTGATGGCTTACGAGACGGCGTGAGGGTTCGGGCTGAGGGCTGAGGGCTGAGGGCTGAGGGCTGAGGGCTGAGGGCTCTTTCCGCTCACCGCTCACCGCTCACCGCTCACCGCTCACCGCTCACCGCTCACCACCCTCCACCCCCCACCCACCGCTGACCCATCGCCATTCCACCTCACCCCATCGCGCGCAACGCGGCGATGCGTTCCTCGATCGGCGGATGGCTCAGGAACAGCCGCGCCACGCCGCTCTCGCCGGAGATGCCGAACGCCTGGAACGCCTTCGGCAACGAGCTTTCGCCGCGATTGCCGGCCAGCGTCTGCAGCGCCGAGATCATGCCCTCGCGGCTGCCGAGCCGGGCGCCGCCGGCGTCGGCGCGGAATTCGCGCCAGCGCGAGAACCACATGACGATGATCGTGGCCAGCACGCCGAGTACCGTCTGCAACAGCATGACGATGAGGAAGTAGGCGAAGCCGCCGCCGCGGTCGTCGTC
Source organism: Rhodanobacteraceae bacterium (assembly GCA_021325475.1). Classification (GTDB taxonomy): domain Bacteria; phylum Pseudomonadota; class Gammaproteobacteria; order Xanthomonadales; family Rhodanobacteraceae; genus Rudaea. The sequence continues at coordinate 43,317 of JAJPHA010000044.1, forward strand.
GCGATCGCCGCGCAGCGCGCCGTCGATGATGCCGCCGATCACGCGCGCCAGGAACATCACGAACGTGTTGAGCACGCCCTGGATCAGCGCCAGCGTGACCATGTCGCCGTTGGCGATGTGTGTGATCTCATGCCCGAGCACGGCCTCGACTTCTGTGCGATTCATGTTGCGCAGCAGGCCGGTGCTGACGGCGACGAGGGCGTGATTCCGGCTCATGCCGGTGGCGAAGGCGTTCATGTCGGGCGCGTCGTACAACGCGATTTCCGGCATGCCGATGCCGGCGTTCTGGGCGTGCCGGCGCACGGTGTCGAACAGCCAGCGCTCGTCGGCGTCGCGCGGCTCGGCGATCACCTGCGCGCCGACCGACATCTTCGCCAGCGTCTTCGACAACGCCAGCGAGATGAACGCGCCGCCCATGCCGAACACGGCGCACCATACCAGCAATCCCTGCAGATTCATGCCGGCGACACGGTCGATGCCGAACAGCGAAACGATCACGCTCAGCACGAGCATGATCGCGAGGTTGGTGGCGACGAACAGCAGAATGCGCAGCATCGGATCCCTCGTCAGTGACTTGTTGGCGAAACCTTGGGTAAGCTCGGCCGGTTTTCAAGCACGCTCGCCCGCCCCGTGTCCGCGCCCGAACCTGCACCGTCCCGACCGGATCGCACCGTGTATCGCGGCCGCTTCGCGCCCTCGCCCACCGGGCCGCTGCATCTCGGTTCGCTGGTGGCGGCGCTCGGCAGTTGGCTGCGGGCGCGTGCCGCCGGCGGCGTGTGGCTGGTGCGCATGGAAGACCTCGATCCGCCGCGTGAGGTTCCCGGCGCGGCCGCTGACATCCTCGCCACGCTCGCCGCGTTCGGACTGGAATCCGACGAACCGGTGCTCCACCAGAGCCGGCGCGAGGGCACCTATCGCGAGGCGTTCGAGCGCCTGCATCGCGCCGGTCACGTCTATCCGTGCTGGTGCAGCCGGCGCGATCTCGAACCGTGGGCCGGTCGCCATCCCGCCGCGTGCCCCGCGCCAGCCGATCCGTCGCGGCCGCCGGCGTGGCGTCTGCGTGTGCCCGACGCCGACATCGCCTTCACCGATGCCCTGTACGGCGCGCAGCATCAGAATCTGCGCCGCGCCGTCGGCGATTTCGTGATCCGGCGCGTCGAGGGCTGGTTCGCCTATCAACTTGCCGTGGTCGTCGACGACGCCGCGCAGGGCATCAGCGAGGTCGTGCGCGGTGCCGATCTGCTCGATTCCACGCCACGCCAGATCCATCTACAACGCCTGCTCGGCCTGCCGACGCCGCAGTATCTGCACCTGCCGCTGGTGCGCGACCGCCAGGGCCGCAAGCTGTCGAAGCAGGACCGGGCGCGACCGGTCGACCGCCGCGATCCGCTGCCGGCGCTGCGTGCGGCGCTCACGTTCCTCGGCGTGCGCGTCCGGCGCGGCGCGGGCGGCATCGACGCGCTGCTCGCCGAGGGCGTGCGTCGATTCGATCCCGCGCGGCTCGCCGCCGACCCGCCGCCGGCCGCGCTTGGGCCGCAATCCGAGCCGTGTACAATCGGACCACGACGGCTTGGCAACCACGGGAGGGCATCATGACGTCTCGCGTAGCACTCGTTACCGGCGGCACCGGCGGCATCGGCACCGCCATCGTCAAACGTCTGGCTTCGCTCGGCCACAAGGTCGCGACCAACTACCGCGACGAAGCCAAGGCCAAGGCCTGGCAGCAGAAGCTAAAGGCCGAGGGGGTCGATGCGACGATCGTCCCGGGCGACGTCAGCGACACCGCCTCCGCCGAAGGCATCGTGCGCGCCGTGGAACAACGGCTCGGACCGGTGGAGATTCTGATCAACAACGCCGGCATCACCCGCGACACCACGTTCCACAAGATGACCGCGGCGCAATGGCACGAGGTCATCAACACCAATCTCAACTCCTGCTTCAACATGACCCGGCCGGTGATCGACGGCATGCGCGCGCGCAAGTGGGGACGCATCGTGCAGATCAGCTCGATCAACGGCCAGAAGGGCCAGTACGGTCAGGCAAATTACGCCGCGTCCAAGGCCGGCATGCACGGCTTCACCATCTCGCTGGCGCAGGAGAACGCCAAGTTCGGCATCACCGTCAACACCGTGTCGCCGGGCTACGTGGCCACGGAAATGGTGATGGCCGTGCCGGAGGACGTCCGCAACAAGATCGCGGCACAGATTCCGATCGGCCGCCTCGGCGAGCCGGACGAGATCGCCTACGCGGTCGCGTTCTTCGTCAACGAGGAGGCGCGCTGGATCACTGGCGCCAACCTGGCCATCAACGGCGGTCAATACATGGGCTGGTAGCTTCCGCTCGCGCCGCGCTTGCGGCCTGTCTACCGAAGCAGGACACTGTCACGGGGCATTGCAACCGTGCATGATCGGGGCTGGGGGACACCACACCTTGAGGAGCCCATTGCCATGAAAGCGAAATTCGTACTGGGCGCATTTGCGCTCGCCTTGCTCGCCGCCGGCGCCGTCGCCAAACCGCCGGCCGACAATGTCAGTCGCGCGCGTCATCCGAATCTGGCGGCCGCGCAACACCTCTCGACGGAGGCCTACGAAAAAATCCTGGCCGCGCAGCGCGCCAACGAGTTCGATCTCGGCGGCCATGCGCAGAAGGCCAAGGAACTGCTGGAACAGGTCAACCGCGAGCTCAAGGCCGCGGCGGAAGTCTCCAACGAGCACGGCCACTGATCGTTCGGCGCAGGACCTGTGGCTGCCGGTCCTGCGCCTTCCCTGCCCCGCCATTTGCTGCGCAGCAATCCCGCTGGTGCGGCGCCGCACATTCTGCTAACTTTGCCGCATGGCACAAGTGCGCATCATCAAGAAATACCCGAACCGTCGGCTGTACGACACCGAGATTTCGAGCTACATCACGCTCGAGGAAGTGCGTCAGCTCGTGCTCGACGGCGAGGAGCTCGAGGTCCGCGACGCCAAGACCGGCGAGGACCTCACCCGCTCGGTGCTGCTGCAGATCATCGCCGAGCACGAGGAGACCGGGCAGCCGATGTTCACCACCCAGCTGCTGTCGCAGATCATCCGCTTCTACGGCGACTCGATGCAGGGCTTCATGGGCAGCTATCTCGAGAAGAGCCTGCAGATCTTCCTCGACCAGCAGCAGAAGTTCCGCAGCCAGCTCAACAACATCCTTGGCCAGACGCCCTGGTCGATGCTGAACGAACTCACCGAACGCAACATGGATTTGTGGAAATCGGTGCAGGAAGGCTTCCTCAACGCGGCGGCGGGATCGGCCAAGGCCAAGTCCGACGGCAAGGAACCGAAGGCCTGAGCGCCGCCGGCGTTTGACAGCGCCCCACTTGCTGCTACCATCGCGCGCTTGTTGCGCCGCGCCATCGTGGGCGACGCAATAACGCAAGCCGTTTTCGTGATCGCGAGCATCCAGAGGAATCCCACTCCATGACGACACGTGTAGCGCTGGTGACCGGCGGTATCGGCGGTCTGGGTACGGAAATCTGCAAGCACCTGGCGCGTTCGGGCCGGCGCGTGATCGCGGCGGATCTGGCGAGCCGCACGGAACGGGTCGCCGAATTCGAGCGCGAGGTCGCGGCGTACGACGGCGCGATCCGCTTCGAGCCGATCAACGTCGCCGACTTCGATGCCTGCGCGGCGACGGTCAGGACGGTCGAGGCGAACTACGGCCCGATCGACATTCTGGTCAACGCCGCCGGCATCACCCGCGACACCACCCTGCGCAAGATGGCGCCGGCGCATTGGCGCGACGTGGTCGAGATCAATCTCAGCGGCGTGTTCAACACCTGCCGCAACGTGGTCGAGGGCATGAGCGAGCGCGGCTTCGGCCGCATCGTCAACATCTCCTCGGTGAACGGCCAGACCGGCCAATTCGGGCAGACCAACTACTCCGCGGCGAAGGCCGGCATGCACGGCTTCACCATGGCGCTCGCCCGCGAGGTCGCGCGCAAGGGCGTCACCGTCAACAGCGTCTCGCCGGGCTACTGCCGCACGGCGATGGTGGCGGCGATCCCGGAGAACATCCGCAACCAGATCATCGCCAACATCCCGGTCGGCCGGCTCGGCGAGCCGTCGGAGGTGGCGCGCGTCGTGGATTTTCTCTGCGCCGACGAATCCGGCTTCATCACCGGCGCCAACATCCCGGTGAACGGCGGCTATTTCATGGATTTCTGAGGCGGCTCCCGCCGGACCGGAAGCCGCCTCTACCAGTTGTAGCCGTCGGCGAAGATCACATCGTCGCCGAAACCGTTGCGGGTGCAATCGCTGACCGTGTACACGGTACCGAGCGGCATCACGTCGAAATCGCCGAGGGCGACGCCGAACAGGGAATGCGAGTCGATGGCGATGTCGGGGTCGGTCCACTGGTGGACGGTGAACAGGCCGTCGTCCGCAGTGAGCGGCACGCTGCCGCCGTCCGACAGGAACATGCCGTACTTCTTGAGCGTGCGCAGGATCACCTGCGCGGCGGCGTTGTAGCCGCTGATGTCGAAATTGGCGCGCAGCCGGAGTCGCGCACCGTAGGGAATCGCGTTCGCCGGGCCGCTGGGACCGCCGTAATGGCTGGCCGGGTGCACGAAGCTGTTCGCGCGCATACGCGGGTTCGGCAGGACGAAACGGATCGCGTGGCCGAGGTCACCGTTGGTCACCTGCATCGCCGCGTACACCTCGTCCGGACTGAAGATCAACGGCGCCATCGGAAAACCTGCCGCATCCGCGCTGGTGCAGCCATCGCCGCGTCCGTCGGGTGGATACACCAGATTGAGATGCCACTTCACCAGACAGAGCGAATTCAGTCCGCTCGTGTCGATGGAGGTCGCAAAGGATTCGTACAGGGTGTCGCCGGCGACGATGAACAGATGGCAATCGTTGTTGGCGTAGTCGCAGGTATAGTCGGTCGATCCCTCGATCGCCCCGATCGATGGGACAGGCACGCCGTAACCGGTGTCGCAATCCGGGAGATAGTAACCCTGCTCCTGCACCAGCGGCTGCTGCGTGACGCCACCCCAGGAGGCATACACCCTGTGCATGGAGAAATCGATCTGGAAGGCGGTGGTGCCGGTGCCCCAGCCGATGCTCGCGGCGGTCATGGTCGCGGAGTTCGGGTCCGGCGTCAGCGCGGAGATGTCCTGATACCACACCGCGCCCGCCGGGAAACGCGGCACATCGCGCGGTGGCGGCGTCTGCGCCTGGACCAGGGTCGCCAACACGTACAACGCCAGCGGAATCGAAGCGCGCATAGCTATCCCCCTCCATGACTCAGTCTATGGCATGCGCCGTGATCATTTCGTGTGCCGCGTCACGTCGACGCTAGCATCACCACACCAGATCCGCCGGCACGTCGTCGTCCGCCGGCGCGGCGGGGTCGCACAGCAGGACCAGCGCCTCGGGCTGGATCGCCTGCGCCTGCAGGGCCACGTCGCGTTCGACCAGCAGATACCTTCCGGCCAGTTGCACCACGGCGAGTTCGCCGCGATTGAGCCGCGCGAGCTGTTCCGGCGTGCAGTACACGCGGCGGATCTTGCCGCCGTGCGGAAAATGCCGTGGCAGGTCGGCGTCGGCCGCATTGAGCGCACGGCCGGCGAGCAGCGCGGCGAGTTTCTGCTTGCGTTCCTTCTTCTCGCGCGCCAGCCGCTCGGCCTCGCGCCGCGCGGTTTCGCGCTCCTGCTTTTCCCGCTGCGCGCGCAACGCCCAGGCGCGGGCCAGATCCATCTCCGCGCCGTCGCGGCGAGCGGGCTGCGCCCGCGGTGCCGGCGTCGAGGCCGGTCGTGCGGAGGCGGCGGCGGGTTTCTTCAGGCGGTCGGCGAGACCGCTCTTCAGCAACTGATCGCGCAACGATTCGGACATGGCGGTGCGTCGGCGAAGCGGATGCGAACAGGAACCGGAGGCGTTCGGCGGTGGTTGCGTCGGCTCCCCGCGCCGCCGTCAATAATGCGGCGGTGGCGGTTCCTCGGCAACGTCGTGACTCAAGCCGATCTTGATCTGCACGAGCTCGCCGCGCAGCGCCTCGAATTCGCGCCGCAGCTCCATGATCGTGCGCTCGTGCGCGACGACCGTCGCGTCGAGCGCCTGCGTGGTCTGCTCGAGGAAGGCGATGCGCACTTCCAGTTCGGTCAGGCGTTGGTCCAGAGATGTGCTCATCGGCTTCTACAGGCGGCCATCGACGGCTTCGGCGGGCAGGACGTACTTGACGTCGTAGAGTACCGCATTGCGCTTGGCGAAGGCACGGATCCCGGCCACGCCGAGCTCGCGGAATTCGCGGTGGGCGACGGCGACGACGACGGCATCGTACGCCTCCGGTGCGGGCCGCGACACCGGCCGGATGCCGCATTCGCGCTCGCACGCGTCGGGGTCGGCGTGCGGATCGTACACGTCCACCTGCGCATGACAGGCGCGCAACTCCTCGACGATCTCGCGCACGCGGGTGTTGCGCAAGTCCGGGCAGTTCTCCTTGAACGTGATGCCGAGCACCAGCACGCGGCTGCCGACGACGTTGATCTGCTTGAGCGCCATCAGCCGCAGCACCTGCGCGCTGACGTAGGCGCTCATGCCCTCGTTGATGCGCCGCGCGGCGCTGATCAGCTCGGGATGGAGCCGAACTTCCTGCGCCTTGTGGATCAGATAGTACGGATCCACGCCGATGCAATGCCCGCCGACCAGGCCGGGCGTGAACGGCAGGAAATTCCATTTCGTCGCCGCCGCCTTCAACACCTGTTCGGTATCGATGCCGAGACGCGCGAAGATCAGCGCCAGTTCGTTCATCAGCGCGATGTTGACGTCGCGCTGGGTGTTCTCGATCGCCTTCGCCGCCTCGGCGACACGGATGCTCGGCGCGCGGTAGGTGCCGGCGCGGATGATGCGCCGGTACAGCGCGTCGACGAACGCGGCGGCCTCCGGCGTCGAGCCCGACGTCACCTTGACGATGTCCGCGAGCCGGTGCGCCCGGTCGCCCGGATTGATCCGCTCGGGGCTGTAGCCGACGAAGAAATCCGCATTCAGCCGCAGCCCCGAGGCGCGTTCCAGCGCCGGCACGCAGACTTCCTCGGTCGCGCCGGGATACACGGTGGATTCGTAGATCACCACCGTGCCGCGACCGAGCACGCGCCCGACCGCCTCGCTCGCCGCCACCAGCGGCGCCAGGTCCGGCCACTTGTGCGGGGTCACCGGCGTCGGCACGGCGACGATGTATACATTGCAACCTTGCAGTTCGGCGGCGTCCGCGCTGAAGCGCAGCCGCGTCGCCTCGGCGAGTTCCGCCGCGCCGAGCTCGCCGGTGCCGTCGCGCCCGCCGCGCAGTTCGGCCACGCGCGCCGCGTCGGTGTCGAAGCCGAGCGTGGGGAATTCGCGGCCGAGCGCCACGGCCAGCGGCAGCCCGACATAGCCGAGACCGAGCACGGCGATGCGCGCCTGCTCCAGCGCGAGGAAACTCATGCGTGCGCACCCGCGCGACGCACGCTGCGACCGCGGCCGATGCCGTAATAGGCGATGCCCGCAGCCTCGACCGCGCTCGGTTCGTAGATGTTGCGGCCGTCGAAGATCACTGGCATGCGCAGGCTGGCGCGGATGCGGGCAAAGTCCGGACTCCAGAACGCCTTCCACTCGGTGACGATGGCCAGCGCATCGGCGCCGTCGAGCGCGGCGTAGGCCTCATCGCAGAGCACGAGGTCGCCGCGTTTGCCGTACAGGCGGCGCGCCTCGTTGCGCGCCTCGGGATCGTAGGCGCGCACGCGTGCGCCGGCGGCCCACAACTGTTCGAGCAGCCGGCGACTCGGCGCCTCGCGCATGTCGTCCGTGTTCGGCTTGAACGCGAGTCCCCACACGGCGAAGGTCTTGCCGCCGAGCGCGCCGTCGAAATGGCGGTGGATGAGCTCGAACAGCTTTTCCTTCTGCGCCCGATTGACCGCCTCGACCGCGGTGAGCAGGCGCGCCTCGTAGGCGTGGCCGCGCGCCATGCGCTCGAGCGCCTGGACGTCCTTGGGAAAGCACGAACCGCCGTAGCCGGCGCCCGGATAGATGAACGAGTAGCCGATGCGCGGATCCGAGCCGATGCCATGGCGCACGAGCTCGATGTCCGCGCCGACGCGTTCGGCGATGTTGGCCATCTCGTTCATGAAACTGATCTTGGTCGCGAGCATCGCGTTGGCGGCGTACTTGGTCAGCTCGGCCGAACGCGCGTCCATCAGCACGATGCGTTCGTGGTTGCGATTGAACGGCGCGTACAGCGTCTTCAGCGCCTCGACCGCGCGCGGGCTGTCGGCGCCGATGATGATCCGGTCCGGTCGCATGCAGTCCTTGACCGCGTCGCCTTCCTTCAGGAATTCCGGGTTGGAAACGACGTCGAATTCGACGGCCGCGCCGCGCGCGGCCAGTTCCGCGGCGATGGTCTCGCGCACGCGGTCCGCGGTGCCCACCGGCACCGTGGATTTGTTGACGACGATGCCGTAGCGATCGAGATGGCGGCCGATGGTACGCGCGACCGTGAGCACGTGGGACAGGTCGGCGCTGCCGTCCTCGTCTGGCGGCGTGCCGACGGCGATGAACAGCAGTTGGCCGTGCGCGATCGCGGCGGCGGCATCGGTCGTGAAGCGCAGGCGGCCGGCGCCGCGGTTGGCGGCGACCAGTTCGGCGAGGCCCGGTTCGAAGATCGGCATCTCGCCGCGATCGAGGCCGGCGATCTTCGCCGCATCGACATCGACGCAGACCACTTCGTTGCCGACTTCCGCCAGACACGTGCCGGTGACGAGACCGACGTAGCCGGTGCCGAAGATGGTGATACGCATGCCGATTCCCGCAGCGCGACAGGGACGCGCATTGTATGCAATCCGGCGGACAAAAGTGCGCGCAGCGGCCGGACGAAAAAAAGAGGCGCGGATCGCTCCGCGCCTCGTGGGTACCGTGCCGTGACGCTCGGGGAAACTTCTGATCAAGTCTCCATGGCGCCTGTCTTCGGCTGCGGCGCCGCACTTCCACAACCCCCATCAAACCCTTGCTGCGCAAGGGTTTGATCGCCCCCTTGACTCAAGGGGGCGGAAAAGCAAGCTGGAGCGGCACAGTCCAGTTGCAGGGGTTGCTTAGTGTTTCTCGGCGTCCGGCTTGGCGTCGGCCGGCTTCGGCGGCACGATCGCCGGCTTGGCCGGCTCGGGCGCCTTCGGCGTCTCGATGCCGAGCAGCTTGACGTCGAAGATCAGCGTCGCGTTGGGGCCGATGCTCGGCGGCGCGCGATCCTTGTAGGCGAGATTCGCCGGGATGTAGAACTTGTACTCCGAACCCACCGGCATCAACTGCATGCCCTCGGTCCAGCCGGGGATCACGCCGTTGAGCGGAAACGTCGCCGGACCCGGCGGCGTGTGGTCGGCGGTCGAATCGAACTTGGTGCCGTCGATCTTGGTGCCGGTGTATTCGACCTTGACGGTGTCGGTTGCCTTCGGCTTCGGGCCGCTGCCTTCCTTGACCACCTCGTACTGCAAGCCCGAAGCGGTGACCTTGACGCCCTTGCGGGTCTTGTTCTTGGCCAGGAACTCGTCGCCTTCCTTCTGGTTCTTCTCGGCTTCTTCCTTGCTCTTGGCCATCTGCTTGGCCTGCAGCTTCTGGATGAATTCCTGACGCACGGCGAGCGCTTCCTGTTCGGTGAGCGTGGTCTTCTCGCCCTTCATCGCGGCCTGCAGGGCCTGGATCACGGTGGCGAGATCGACTTCGTCCTTGATCGAGTTCAAGCCGCGCGCCACGTCCATGCCGACCATGTAGCTGTACTCGGCCTTCTTGTCGCCCTTGAACTTCGCATCGATGGCGGCGGAGTCGACCGCCGGCTTGGCCGGCGCGGCAGCCGCGGGTTTGGCCGGTTCGCTCTTGGCCGGCGTATCGGCGGCGCCGGCGAACGCGCTGCCGGCCAGGGCCGCGGCGATGGCTGCGGCGGTCAATGTCTTGCGCAAGAAATGGCTCATGAATGCTCCTGAACAATGGGGATACGGCGACTACGGCCGGTCATCGGGTTGACGGCGCCGCCCAATCCCGGCGGGACCGGCGACGGGGCGGCTATTGTGCGGTCGTTGGCGCGCGAAGGCAAACCGCGGCGGGGTTGGACTGCGCACGCCGCGCAAGGTTCCGCGAGCGCGCCCAGCGGCCGCACGGCATGACGATATACCCGCAGCACCCGGCGGCGCCTTCGGGTTTGCGTATAATTCGCGGTTTGGCCGCCCGGCCGCCCGAACCGGAAGTTTCCGATGTCCGACCTGATCGCGCCGCACGGCGGCCGCCTGATCGACCTGCTCGCTGTCACCGACGCCGAACGCCTGGCGTTGAAACGCGAAGCCGTGCACTTGCCGGCCTGGGACCTGACGCCGCGTCAGCTTTGCGATCTCGAGCTCATCATGAACGGTGCGTTCTCGCCGCTGACGGGGTTCATGACGCGCGCCGACCACGAGCGCGTCTGCCGCGAGATGCGGCTCGCCTCGGGCGTGCTCTGGCCGATACCGATCACGCTCGACGTCAGCCGCGAGTTCGCCGAGCGTCTCGGCGGCGCCACGCGCATCGCGCTGCGCGACGCCGAAGGCGTGACCCTGGCCGTGCTCGACCTCGAGGACCGCTTCGAGCCCGACCGCGAGCGTGAAGCGCGCGAGGTGTTCGGCACGACGGACCGCCTGCACGCCGGCGTGAACTACCTGCTCGGCAAGGCGCATCCGGTGTATCTCGGCGGCCGCGTGCATGCGCTGGCAGCGCCGCACCACTACGATTTCCGCCATCTGCGCAAGACCCCGCGCGAACTGCGCGAGACCTTCGCCAAGCTCGGCTGGCGGCGCGTGGTCGCGTTCCAGACGCGCAACCCCATGCACCGCGCCCACCTCGAACTCACCTACCGCGCCGCGCAGATCGCCGAGGCGAACCTGCTGATTCACCCCAGCGTCGGCATGACCAAACCGGGCGACATCGACCACTACACGCGGGTGCGCTGCTACGAAAAGCTGATCGCGCATTACCCGGAACAGACCACCATGCTCAGTCTGCTGCCACTCGCCATGCGCATGGGTGGGCCGCGCGAGGCGCTGTGGCACGCGATCATCCGCAAGAACTTCGGCTGCACGCACTTCATCGTCGGGCGCGATCATGCCGGTCCCGGCAAGGGCGCCGACGGCAAGCCGTTCTACGGGCCCTACGATGCGCAGGACCTGGTGAGCCGGCACCAGGACGAACTCGGCATCGTCATGGTGCCGTTCCAGGAGATGGTGTATGTCCAGGAACGCGCGCAGTACGTTCCGGCGAACGAGGTGGCGGCGGGCGAGACCGTGCTCAATCTTTCCGGTACGGAACTGCGCCGCCGCCTGCACGAGGGTCTCGACATCCCGGAGTGGTTCACCTATCCGGAAGTGATCGAGGAACTGCGCCGCACCCATCCGCCGCGCCACAAGCAGGGCTTCACCGTGTTCTTCACCGGGCTGTCCGGCGCCGGCAAGTCGACGCTGGCAAACGCCCTGCTGGTGCGGCTGCTGGAACTCGGCACCCGTCCGGTGACCCTGCTCGACGGCGATGTGGTGCGCAAGCACCTGTCGAGCGAGCTCGGCTTCTCGAAGGAGCACCGCAATCTCAACGTGCAACGCATCGGCTATGTCGCGAGCGAGATCACCAAGAACGGCGGCGTGGCGATCTGCGCGCCGATCGCGCCCTACGCGCAGGCGCGGCGCGCCGTGCGCGAGATGATCGAAGCGCACGGCATGTTCGTGGAGATTTACGTCTCCACACCGATCGCGGTGTGCGAGACGCGCGACCGCAAGGGTCTCTACGCCTTGGCCCGCGCCGGCAAGATCAAGGAATTCACCGGCATCAGCGATCCCTACGAGGTGCCGGACGACGCCGAGATGTCGATCGACACCAGCGACGTCACGCCGGACGAAGCGGTGCAGCGGATCATCCTCAAACTCGAAGCGCTGGGCCTGATCCGGCCGCGCGAATAGCGCGGCGGGTTCTCGGATTGTTCTCACGAATCCGAGCCAATCCACTGATCGAAAAACCAAAGATTCCTTCCTCGAGCGAACTCTAGCGACTGTGCTCGCCGGGGGTTGACAAGCGTCGATCTAGTGTTATACTTACATACAACACTATAACGACAAATCACCAAGGACATCGCCATGAACCTGCACGCAATCCTCGCTCGCGGCGTACTGATGTTGTTGTTCGGCCTGGGTCTCGCGATCGCGGTGGCCTACCAGCGCCATGCCGGCGCCGCCGGCGAACGGGATCGACTCCTCGAACCGGTGCTGTTGCCGACCGTCATCGTGCGGCCCACCGCCGCCGACCTCGCCATGGCGCAAAACGACGCAGCCGAGTCGAGGGTCGTGATCGCGCCGCTCGCACAAGCGACGCCACGGCAGCGCGCGCCGCAGGCGCAGCTCGGTGCACCGCTGCTGCCGCGGCTTGGTCTGGACATGCCCTACTATTCCTTCGGCAAGGCCATGCCGCGAATGCGCAAGGAATGACATGAGCATCACCTGGAACGACAACACTCCGATCTACCGCCAACTGCGCGATCACGTGGTGGCGATGATCCTCGACGGCGTGCTCAAGCAGGGCGACGCCCTGCCGTCGGTGCGCCAGGTCGCGGCGGATTTCCAGCTCAATCCGATCACCGTGTCGAAGGCGTATCAGGAGCTGGTGGACGAACAACTGGTCGAAAAACGGAGAGGTCTCGGCATGTACGTCACCGAAGGGGCGCGCGCTGCCCTGCTGCGCTCGGAGCGCGAGCGGTTCCTCCGCGAGGAATGGCCGCAGCTCCATGCCCGTCTCAAGCGCCTGAATCTGGATCTGCAAACCCTGCTCGAACACGCCGAACACGGCAAGGGAGCCCAAGCATGAGCGCGATCGTCGTCGCCCGCGGCCTCTGCAAGCGTTACGGCACGACCGTCGCGCTCGATCACGTGAATCTCAACATCGAGGCCGGACGCATCGTCGGCCTGGTCGGGCCGAACGGCGCCGGCAAGACCACCGCGCTCAAGGCGATCCTGGGTCTGGCCGAATTCGACGGCGAACTGTCGGTGCTCGGCATGGATCCGCGCACGCACCGCGACGAGCTGATGCAGCAGGTGTGTTTCATCGCCGACGTCGCCGTGCTGCCGCGCTGGATCCGCGTGGCCGAGCTGGTGGATTTCGTCGGCGGCGTGCATCCGCGCTTTTCGCGCGAGAAGTGCCAGGCATTTCTGGCCCGCACCAAGATCCAGCCGACGCAGCGCGTGCGCGAGCTGTCCAAGGGCATGATCGTGCAGTTGCATCTGGCCCTGGTCATGGCGATCGACGCGAAGCTGCTGGTGCTCGATGAGCCCACGCTCGGCCTCGACATCCTCTATCGCAAGGAGTTCTACAACCGCCTGCTGAGCGACTACTTCGACCACGAGAAGACGATCCTGGTGACCACGCACCAGATCGAGGAGGTCGAACACATCCTCACCGATCTCCTGTTCATCCGCGAGGGCCGCATCGTGCTCGACGCCAGCATGGACGCGGTCGGCGAGCGCTTCGCCGAGGTGATGGTCCATCCCGATCAGGCGGAAGCGGCGCGCGCGCTCAAGCCGCTGCACGAGCGCCAGATCTTCGGCAAGTACATTTTCCTGTTCGACGGCGCCGACCGCGCCCGGCTCGCGCAACTCGGCGAGCTGCACAAACCGAGTGTGGCCGATTTGTTCGTCGCCACGATGCAAGGAACCTACGCATGAACGCCAACCGATTCCTCTGGCTGCTGAAACGCGAATTCTGGGAATACCGCGGCAGCTTCTTCTGGGCGCCGCTGATCACGGCCATGGCCATGCTCGGGCTGTGCCTGATGGCCATCGTCAGCGCCGAGGTGCTCGGCCATCGGCACGGCGTCGAACTGAGCGGCATCCATCTCGATATGCTCACCCAACACCTGAGCGACGCCGACATCGCCAAGGCGCACCGCGCCATGGACCTCGGCCTGCTCAGCCTCGGCTTTCCGCTCGCCATCACCCTGTTCTTCGTGACGTTCTTCTACTGTCTCGGCGCGCTCTACAATGATCGCGCCGATCGCAGCGTGCTGTTCTGGAAATCGCTGCCGCTGTCCGACACCGAGACGGTGCTCGCCAAGGTCGTGACGGTCGCCTTGATCGCGCCGGCGTTCGCGGTCGCCGCGCTGATCGCCCTGCAGCTCGGCTTTCTCCTGCTGCTCAGCGCGTACACGTTGGCGCACGGCGTGAATGCGCTCGTGCTGCTGTGGTCGCCGACCCATCTGCTCGCGTTGTGGCTCAAGCTGATCGCGCTGATCCCGCTCAACGCGCTGTGGGCGCTGCCCTCGATCGGCTGGCTGCTGCTGTGTTCGAGCTACGCCCGTTCCAAGCCGTTCCTGTGGGCGGTGCTGCTGCCGATCGTGACCGGCTTCTTCGTCTGGTGGTTCGACCTGATGCGGCTGCTGTCGCTGTCGGCCAGCTGGTTCTGGCACCACGTCGTCGGCCGCCTGCTGCTCAGCCTGGCGCCGGCGAGCTGGATGGATGCGAAGCTGCTCAAGGACGAGATCGTCATCGGTGGCGGCCCGGACAGCTTCGAATTGCTCCTGCCGATTCCGCTCGATCGGCTGCGCGACGTGCTCGCCACGCCGAATCTCTGGATCGGCGCCGCGGCCGGCGCCGCCATGATCGCGGCGGCGATCTGGTTCCGCCGCAGCCGCATCGAGTGCTATGCCTGAAGCGAAGGCGCCCCGGCGCGCGCACGGCGGCCGGGGCGCACGCGGCGATCGGCCGGACTACTTGATCGTGTCGGACAGCACGCGGTAGGCGTTGGCTGCCTGCTTCGTCAGGCCGGTCTGGGCGAGATTGAGATCGCCATCGAGCCAGAAGCGCGAGACCAGCGTGCCGGAACGACGCACCACCACCGCCGCCGACTGTCCGGTGAAGACGACGTCGCCGGCGCGCAGGTCCGCCGGATGCAGCGTTTCGGTGACCTCGCGACCTTCGGCATACTGATCCTGCAGCGTCTTGCGCTCGGCGGCATCCGCCGCGGGCACGCGGCCGACGAAGTGGCCGCTCAAGCCGCGCGTGCGCAGCACCGGATTGGCGGTCTCGCGGATCGGCTCGGCGATCTTGTAATGGTCCTCGCCCACCGGGACCAGTTCCACGCGTTCCAGGTTGAGCTCGCCCTCCAGCCAGAACAACTGCCGATGCGCGCCGCTCAGACGCACCACGCCGCGCACGCCGTCGTCGACGAAGAGCTGATCGTCCTTCTGCAATTGCGCCACCGTCAGCGCGCCTTCGGCCGGCTTGCCTTCGTTGAGATTCTTCTCCATGCGCTGCCGGATCTGCGCGACATGGTCCGCGGCCGCCTTCGCCGCCGCCTTTTCCGCCTCGGCCTTGGCCGCGGCCGCCTTCGCCGCGGCTTCCTTCTCCGCTTCGATGCGTGCGGCTTCCGCGCGGGCCGCGGCCTCCTTCGCCGCGCGTTCGGCTTCGATGCGCGCGGCTGCGGCGCGCTCGGCCTCCAGACGCGCCGCCTCGGCGCGTTCGGCCTCGGCCTTGGCCGCCGCCGCGCGCGCCGCTTCGGCCTTGGCGGCTTCGGCCTTCGCCGCGTCCGCCTTGGCGGTGTCCGGCTTGGCCGCTTCGGTCTTCGGCGCCTCTGCCTTGGCGGCCGCGGGCTTGGCGTCCTCGATGCGCACCAGCACGTTCTCGAAGAAGCCTTCCTTCATCTGCACCTCGACGTTGGCCGCGCCGGCGTGCAGCTTGTCCGCCACCTTGCCCTGCCAGTACGGCGGCGCCGTGACCACCAGACGCTTGCCCTGCGCCGCCGCCTGGCGGGCGATGTCGGCCAGACGCGCGTCGCCGGCGCCGGAGAGGAAGTCCTTGCCGGCGATGTCGACCTGCTGGGCGAACGCGGCGGAGGAGAACAGCAATGCGGCAAAAAATATACGTTTATACATCGTCATCTCCAGATCACCCCTGTGCATGAAACCCAGCGGACGTCAGCATGCCGTCGACGACGTGCAATTCATGTGCCGTTCGCCATGTCCACTTCGCGTTTACACTCCTTCACAGCGCCGCTGTCAGCCGCCGGCCGAGCCGCCGTGCACGCCGCCGCGGGTGAGGGCCATCGGATCGAGCAGCGCCTCGAGGCGCTCGCGCGGCAGGCCGGTGGTCTCGAGCGCGACGTCCAGGATCGGACGGCCTTGCTTGTACGCCTGCTTCGCCGTGGCCGCGCCCTTTTCGTAGCCGATCACCGGATTGAGCGCCGTCACCAGGATCGGGTTCTTGTCCAGCGCCTGACGGATGCGATCCTCGCGCACCGTGAAGCCGGCGATGGCGCTGTCGGCGAGCACGCGCGCGGCGTTGGCCAGGATCTCGATGCTCTGCAGCAGATTCAGTGCGATCACCGGCAGCATCACGTTCAACTGGAAATTGCCGGACTGACCGGCGATCGTGATCGTGGTGTCGTTGCCGATCACCTGCGCGCAGACCATCGTCACCGCTTCCGGGATCACCGGATTGACCTTGCCCGGCATGATCGACGACCCCGGCTGCAACGCCGGCAGCTCGATCTCGCCGAGACCGGCCAACGGCCCGGAATTCATCCAGCGCAGGTCGTTGGCGATCTTCATCAACGAACAGGCCAGGGTCTTGAGCTGGCCGGACAGCTCGACGGCGGCGTCCTGCGAGGACATTTCCTCGAAGAAATTGTCCGCCGACGCGAAGTGCACGCCGGTCGCCTGGCTCAAGGCCGCGCAGATCGCCGGCCCGAGCCGCGCGTCGGCGTTGACGCCGGTGCCGACCGCGGTGCCGCCCTGCGGCAGACGGCGCATGCGCTCGAGCGCATCGCCGAGCCGCGCGCGATTGGAGCGGATCTGCGCGGCCCAGCCGCCGAGCTCCTGGCCGAACGTGACCGGCATCGCGTCCATCAGATGGGTGCGACCGGTCTTGACCACGCCGGCCAGCTCCTGCGCACGCCGCTCGATCGTGGCCTCGAGGTGCGCGAGCGCCGGCAGCAGCTTCTCGCTGACTTCGAGACTGGCGCTGACGTGGATCGCCGTCGGGATCACGTCGTTCGAGGACTGGCCGTTGTTGACGTCGTCGTTCGGATGAATGGCGATGCCCGCCGCCCGGCTGGCCAGGTGCGCGATCACCTCATTTGCGTTCATGTTCGAGGAGGTGCCGGAGCCGGTCTGGAACACGTCGATCGGGAAGTGCCGGTCGAACTCGCCGGCGGCCACGCGCAGGGCGGCAGCACGGATCGCCTCGGCCTTGTCCGCGGCGAGATGGCCGAGCTCGCGATTGGCCTGCGCCGCCGCGGCCTTGATCAAACCGAGCGCGCGGATGAACTGGCGCGGCATGGTCAGACCCGAGATCGGAAAATTGTTCACCGCACGCTGCGTCTGCGCGCCGTACAGCGCATCGGCGGGCACCTTCAGTTCGCCCATGCTGTCGCGCTCGATTCGATAGTCGCTCATCGGGAGTCCGGGGGAAGATGGGAGGGGGCGGAATTATAGCGTCCGCGCCGCGCGCCGGCGCCGCGCCCGCCTCTTGCTATCATGCGCGCCGCCCTGCCAGGAATCGCTCCATGGTCACTCCTTCGCCGCTCACCGCCCTGTCGCCGCTCGACGGACGCTACGCCGCCAAGGCCGAGGCGCTGCGCCCGATCTTCAGCGAATTCGGCCTGATGCACCGCCGCGTGCACGTGGAGGTGCATTGGTTGCTCGCGCTCGCCGCCGAACCCGGCATCGGCGAGCTCGGCGCCCTGTCGGCGCCGGCGCAGACGTTTCTCAAGACGCTCGCCGACGGCTTTTCGTTGCCGGACGCCGAGCGCATCAAGGCGATCGAGGCGACGACGAACCACGACGTCAAGGCGGTCGAATACTGGATCAAGGAGAAGATCGGCGCCCAGCCGGAACTCGCCCGGGCGAAGGAATTCGTCCACTTCGCCTGCACCTCGGAGGACATCAACAATCTGGCCTACGCGCTGATGCTGCGCGATGCCCGCGACGCGGTGCTGCTGCCGGTGTACACGAAGCTCGCCGCGACGCTGCGGCAGATGGCGCACGCGCTGGCCGCGCAGCCGATGCTGTCGCGCACGCACGGCCAGAGCGCCTCGCCGACCACGCTCGGCAAGGAAATCGCCAACGTCGTGGCCCGGCTCGAGCGCCAGTGCCGGCAGATCGGCGCGGTGGAACTGAGCGGCAAGATCAACGGCGCCGTCGGCAATTACAACGCGCACGTCGTCGCCTATCCGGAAATCGACTGGCCGGCGTTGTCGCGGCGCTTCGTCGCGGCGCTTGGCCTGGCCTGGAACGCCTACACGACGCAGATCGAACCGCACGACACGATCGCGGAACTGGCGGATGCGATCCGCCGCGCCAACACCGTGCTGATCGACTTCGCGCGCGACGTCTGGGGCTACATCTCGCTCGGCTATTTCCGCCAGGCGCTGCGCCCCGGCGAAGTCGGCTCCTCGACCATGCCGCACAAGGTCAATCCGATCGATTTCGAGAACGCCGAGGGCAATCTGGGTCTGGCCAACGCGCTGTTCACCCATTTCGCCGAGAAGCTGCCGATCTCGCGCTGGCAGCGTGATCTCACCGATTCGACCGTGCTGCGCGCGCTCGGTACCGCGTTCGGCCACACCCTGATCGCGCTCGAGGCGCTGCTGCGCGGGCTCGCCAAACTGAGTGCCGATCCGGCGCGCCTCGACGCCGATCTCGAAGCGAACTGGGAAGTGCTCGCCGAAGCGGTGCAGACCGTGATGCGCCGCCACGGTCTGCCGGAACCCTACGAACAGTTGAAGGCGCTGACGCGCGGTCAGGGCATCACGCGGGAATCGATGCGCGCGTTCATCGATGGCCTGGCATTGCCGACGGAAGCCAAACAGCGTCTGCTCGCGCTGACGCCGCACGACTACACCGGCCTGGCCGCACCCTTGGCACGGGGGATCTGAAATGTTCGGCCAGCGATGCCGGGCGGACGATCGCGCGCCCGCTCGGCGCGGGCATCACGCCGCTTTCTGCTTGATCAGGCCTTCCGCCACCAGCGCCGCCTGCACGGCGGGCCGCGCCGCGACACGCTGCTGGAACGCGAGCAGGGCCGGGAAACCGGACAGATCGAGCTTCACGAACTCCGCCCAGCGCGTCACCGTGAACAGATAGGCATCGGCCACGGTGAACCGCTCGCCGAGCAACCAGGTCTGCCGGGCGAGAACCTTCTCGATCAGCTCGTAGCGCCGACGCAGATACGCCTGCCGCTCCTCGCGCGTTTCCGCCGGCGTCTCTGCCCGGAACAGCGGGCTGTAGGTCTTGTGCAGCTCGGAATTGATGTAGCCCAACATCTCCTGCAGCCGATAGCGGGCCGGCGTGCCATTGGCCGGCGCGAGCTGCGCCTCGGGCTTGCGATCGGCGAGATATTGCATGATCGCCGGCCCCTCGGTCAGCACTTCGCCGTTGTCCAGTTCGAGCGCGGGCACGTAGCCCTTGGGATTGATCTCGAGGTAGTCGCGACCGCTTTCGGTGCGCTTGGCTTTCGTGTCGACCCGTTCCAGGGCCAGCGCCAGGTCGAGCTCGCGCGCGACGATGTGCGGCGCGAGCGAACAGGCACCGGGCGAGTAATACAGTTTCATGCGGATTCTCCTTTCTGGTTTGGGGATGCTGCGGTAGGGCCTCGGCTCGAGGCTTGAGAAGTATCCTACACCAAGTTGGTATCTAATGGTTATCACGTACCTGTCATTTACCATGAAAATGTGGTATCTATGCGGTTACCTGGTTACTGCCGCGAGACACCCATGGGCCTGCCCCTGCGCAAGAGCAAGGTCGCGCCGCCGCCGATCTGCCCGCTGACCGAGTGCATGGCGCTGCTGCGCGGCGCCTGGGCGCCGAACGTGATCTGGTGGCTGCGTGCCGGACCGCGCCGCTTCGGCGAACTGCGCCACGACATCCCGCGCATTTCTGCGCGCGTGCTGTCGGCGCGACTGCGCGAACTGGAGTCGCGCGGCATGATCACCCGCCGCGTGCTCGACACCTCGCCGCCGTCGGCCGAATACGAACTGACCGAACTCGGGCTCGAGCTGCTGCCGGCGATCGACGCCATCGTCAAGGTCGGCATGAAGCTCAAGCACGAGCCGCGCGCGCGGCGCCGCGCGAACGCGTGATGCGCGCGCGCCCGCGCCGCACGCCGGCGCTCGAAGTCCGCGCCACGCGCACCCAACCGCTCGGCATGCCACCCACGCGGTTCCTGCGCGACTACTGGCAGAAGCGGCCGCTGCTCGTCCGCGGCGCCTTCGCCGGGCGGCACGACTGGCTGACGCCAAACGATCTCGCCGGCCTCGCCTGCGAGGCAACGGCGCTGGCGCGGCTGGTGCGCCACGACGTCCGCCGCGATCGCTGGCAGGTGCGTCACGGTCCGTTCCGCGCCGCCGATTTCGCCCGGCTGCCGAAGACGCACTGGACGCTGCTGGTCCAGGACGTCGACAAGTGGGACGCCGACGTCGCCGCCCTGCTCGATGCCTTCGCGTTCCTGCCATCGTGGCGCATCGACGATGTGATGGTGAGCTACGCCGTCGACGGCGGCGGCGTGGGACCGCACCTCGATCAGTACGACGTGTTCCTGGTGCAGGGGCTGGGTCGGCGCCGCTGGCGGATCGGCGCGGACGCGGCCGTGCCGAAGGAATTCCGCGCCGATGTCGAACTCAAGCTGCTGCGCGAATTCGCGCCGACCCACGAGTGGCTGCTCGAACCCGGCGACGTGCTGTATCTGCCGCCCGGCGTGCCGCACGAGGGCGTCGCGGTCGGCGCGTGCCTGACCTACTCGGTCGGCATGCGCGCGCCGTCGCAGGCGGAGCTGCTGCTCGATCTCGCCGAATTCCTCGCCGAACCGCTCGGCGAGGAGGCGCGCTATGGCGATCCCGATCTGCGCCCCGCGCGGCACGCCGGCGAGATCGACGCCGCCGCGCTCGCCCGTGTGCGCCGGGCGCTGCCGCTGGGTATCCAAGTGGACGATGCGACATTGTCGCGCTGGTTCGGCGCCTTCATCACCCGCTATCGCAGCGCGCTCGACGCCGCACCGGTGGCGCGGCCCCGGCGCGCCGAGGCGCTCGCACGCCGGCTGCCGAATTCGGTGCTGCTGCGCCATCCGTGGAGTCGCGTGGCATGGACGCGGCACGGCCGCGGCGCCCTGCTGTTCGTCGCCGGCCTCGCCTACCCGTGCGCGCCGGCGCTCGCCCAGGCGCTGTGCGCGCGGCGTGCCGTCGACGGCGCCGCCCTCGCCGCGCTGTGTCGCACGAACGCGGCACTGGAATTGCTCACAACGCTGCTGAACGCCGGTCATTGGCGGCTGGCGGCGCGGCGCTGAGCGCGCCGGCGCATGCCCCAGCTACAATGGGGTCGCCATGATCCCGAACGATTTCACCGTCAGCACCGCCGACTGGGCCAACGCCGACGACCGCGCCGCCTGCCGTGCGGTGCGCGAGGCGGTATTCGTCGAGGAACAGCAGGTGCCGCGCGAGGACGAATGGGATGCGCTGGACGAGGTCTCGCGTCACGCGCTGGCGCGCGACGCGAACGGCCGGCCGATCGGCACCGGACGGCTGACGCCGCAACAGACGATCGGCCGCATGGCGGTGCTGCGCGATTGGCGCGGCCGCGGGGTCGGCGGCGCGATCCTGCACCTGCTGCTGGAACAGGCGCAGGCGATGCACTACCCGCACGTCGAGATGCATGCGCAGATCCACGCCGTGCCGTTCTACGAGAAATTCGGCTTCCGCACCTACGGCGAGGAGTTCCTCGAGTGCGGCATCCGCCATTTCCACATGCGCCGCGAGCTGACGCCGCCGACGCCGCCGGCGCGTCCCGCGCCGGGCGAGCGTCCGGACGTGCGCAGCGTCGT
This sequence comes from Rhodanobacteraceae bacterium, assembly GCA_021325475.1. Lineage (GTDB taxonomy): Bacteria > Pseudomonadota > Gammaproteobacteria > Xanthomonadales > Rhodanobacteraceae > Rudaea. Next base: position 65,173 of record JAJPHA010000044.1, read on the forward strand.
CGTCGCCTCGCGCGACGAAGCACTGAGCGAAACGCTGCGCCTGCTCGCGGCGGCAAAACGCGAAGTCGCGATCTACACGCGCGACCTCGACGCGGCGCTGTACGACAACGACGCCGTGCTGGACGCGCTGAAGCAGCTCGCCATCCGCGGGCGCGGCGTCGCCATCCGCATCCTGGTGCAGGAGCCGCGCACGCCGGCGCAGGATGGCCACCGCCTGATCGGCCTGGCACAACGCCTGTCGAGCGTGTTCGCGCTGCGCACACCGGTGCAGGAAGAGGATCGCCAATACCCGTCCGCGTTTCTGCTCAACGACGCGCGCGGCTACTACTTCCGCACCCTCGGCAGCCGCTACGAAGGCGAGGCGGTGAACTACGCGCCCGGCAAGCACGCGCAATTGCTCGAATTCTTCAACCAGGTGTGGGAGCGCTCCGAACCGAGCGAGGAACTGCGCCAATTGAGCCTGTAGCTGCGGCGCGCCCTTCGCTCACGCCGCGCGGCGGCGGCACGATCGATGCTTGCTTTGACGGCCCCGCCGCGGAAGCGTAGCGTCCACCCACCGCCCGCACTCCGCGGCGGCATTTCCCGGGAGACTTCCATGAAGACGAGATTCATGCTCGCGGCGGCGCTCACCTGCGCGTTCGCCGTCCAGGCCAGCGCCGACGACGGCCGCGCCTACAAGGAAGGCCCCGTCACCGAGGTCACCTACGTCAAGATCAAGCCCGGCCAGTTCGACAATTACATGAAGTGGCTCGACACCCACTTCAAGCCGGAAAACGAGGAGTTCATCAAGGCCAAGATCATCCTCGGCTACAAGGTCTACGCGCAGCAGGCGCGCGATCCGCGCGATCCCGACCTGATCCTGTCGATCACCTACCCGAACATGGCGGCGCTGGACAATCTCGAGGAGCGCACCGACGCCATCGTCGAGAAGTTCGAGGGCAACCTCGACAAGCAGAATCAGGGTTTCGCCGACCGCGGCTCGATGCGCGAGATCCTCGGCTCGAAATACATCCGCGAGCTGATTCTGAAGTAGGCGATCACCAGGCGACCATGCGACCGGCGCGCTGCCGGCCGGTCGCACCTTGCCGCGTCGCTCAGCGCAACGCGGCGTTGATCTTCGCCAGCGTCGCCGCGCCGGGACTGAGTTCCTTCGCGCCGAGGCGATGGAACGGTGTCGGCACGGTGTTGAGGTGCCGATGCAGGTCCTCGGCCTCGGCGTCCACGTACAGCAGACCGGTCACCACCTCGCCCTTGGCCTGGCGCTCGTGCACGTAGGCGAGCGCGGCCACGCGGTCGTGCGGATCATGGTTGGCGTGCAGCTTGCGCAGCCGCAGCACGCTGCCGTCGTGCTGGGTGATGTCGATCAGCTCGCCGGCGGCGTAATCCACCACGATCTCGTCGCGCACGTCGATGAAGTCGAGCCGGTTCGCCGCCTCGTTGTGCTCGCGCACGTAGTCGTAGCTCTTGGTGCTGCCGGGATGGTTGTTGAACGCCACGCACGGGCTGATCACGTCCAGCACCGCCGGGCCGCGGTGCTTGATCGCCGCCTTGATCAGCGGCACGAGCTGCTTCTTGTCGCCGGAAAAGCCGCGCGCGACGAAGCTCGCGCCGAGCTGCAGCGCGAGACCGACCAGATCGAGCGGACTGTCGGTGTTGACCACGCCCTTCTTCGACTTCGAACCCAGGTCCGCGGTGGCGGAGAACTGGCCCTTGGTCAGGCCGTAGACACCGTTGTTCTCGACGATGTAGACCATGTTCACGCCGCGGCGGATGGCGTGCACGAACTGGCCGATGCCGATCGACGCGGAATCGCCGTCGCCGGAGACGCCGAGATAGATGAGTTCGCGATTCGCCAGATTGGCACCGGTCAACACCGACGGCATGCGCCCGTGCACGGTGTTGAAGCCGTGCGACTGGCCGAGGAAATAGTCCGGCGTCTTGCTGCTGCAACCGATGCCGGAGAGCTTGGCCACGCGATGCGGTTCGATGTCGAGTTCCCAGCACGCCTGGATGATCGCGGCCGAGATCGAGTCGTGGCCGCAGCCGGCGCACAGCGTGGAAATCTTGCCTTCGTAGTCGCGGCGGGTGAAGCCGATCGCATTGCAGGCGAGCGTGGGATGGTGCAGTTTCGGTTTGGCGATGTAGGTCATGACTTCGCACTCCGCTGCGCGGCTTGGTATTCCGTCCAGGCGTGGCCGGCGAGGCCGATCGCGAACACCAGCACGCCCACCGGCCAGATCACCCGCAGCAGCGGCAGCCGGGCGAACCCGTCCGGAACGAACAGCACGAGCCGGCACACCACCGCGACGAGTTGTCCGGCCAGCGCCAGCGACGGCCAGAGCGTCTGGTGGCGCAGCCACAGCAGTACACACGCGCCGAGCACGAGCAGCCCGGCGATCACGGAAACCAGATTGGCGAGGTCCAGGGGAATCGTCATGCGACCTTGTCCTTGCCGATCGGCGCTACCCGCGCGGCGCGCAGGTGCGCGCCGATCGCCTCGGCGATGAAGCGCGCCGTGATCGGCGTGCCGTCGTAGTGCAGGATCGGCACGAGCTTGGCGGGGTCGATGCCGAATTCGTTGACGAGCAGCGTGCGCAACTGGCCGTCGCGGTTCTGCTCGACGACGAACACCGCCTCGTGCGCGGCGATGAACTCGGCCACGCTGTCGGCGAACGGGAACGCGCGCACGCGCAGCGTGTCGAGATTGAGGCCGTCGTCCTCCAGCGCCGCGATCGCCTCGTCCATCGCCGGGCTGGTCGAGCCGTAGTAGATCGCGCCGTGCCGTGTCTTCTGCCGCGCCGCGCGCGGCACCGGCGCCGGCACCAGGGTCCTGGCGGTGGCGAACTTCTTCAGCAGACGCTGCATGTTGTAGACGTAATCCGGCCCGCGCTCGGAATAGCGCGCGTAGGGGTCGCGCGAGGTGCCGCGGGTGAAGTACGCGCCCTTGCTCGGGTGCGTGCCGGGATAGGTGCGGTACGGAATGCCGTCGCCATCGACGTCCTTGTAGCGCGCGAATTCCTTGCCCGCTTCGAGCTCCGCGGCGGTCATCACCTTGCCGCGATCGTATTCGCGCGCATCGTCCCAGACGAACGGCGCGGTGAGCCGCTGGTTCATGCCGATGTCGAGGTCGCTCAGCACGAAGATCGGCGTCTGCAGGCGGTCGGCGAGATCGAGCGCCAGCGCCGAGAACTCGAAGCACTCGTGCGGATCCTCGGGGAACAGCAGCACGTGCTTGGTGTCGCCGTGCGAGGCGTAGGCGCAGGCGAGCACGTCGGACTGCTGCGTGCGCGTCGGCATGCCGGTGGACGGGCCGCCGCGCTGCACGTCGATGATGGTCACCGGAATCTCGGCGAAATAGGCGAGCCCGATGAATTCGTTCATCAGCGAAATGCCGGGACCGGAGGTGGTGGTGAACGCGCGCGCGCCGTTCCAGCCGGCGCCGACCACGATGCCGATCGAGGCGATCTCGTCCTCGGCCTGGACGATGGCGAACTTGTTCGCTCCGGTCTCCGCATCGACGCGATATTTCATGCAGTACTTCTGGAATGCCTCGGCCAGCGACGACGACGGCGTGATCGGATACCACGCGCATACGGTCGCGCCGCCGTACACGCAGCCGAGCGCGGCGGCCGAGTTGCCGTCGACGAAGATGCGCTCGCCCACCGCATCCGCGCGCCGCACCTGCAATCCGATGGGATGGGCGAGATGCTCGCGCGCGTAGTCGCGGCCGAGCTCCAGCGCCTTGACGTTGGAGTCCAGCAGTTTCTCCTTGCCCTTGTACTGCTCGCCGAACAGCTTGCGGATTTCCGCATCGTCGATGCCGAGCAGCACCGACAGCGCGCCGACGTACATGATGTTCTTGAACAACTGACGCTGGCGCGCATCCGCGTAGGTGCGGTTGCAGATCGCGGTCAGCGGCATGCCGATGACGACGATGTCGTCGCGGAACTTCGACGGCGGCAGCGGCTTGGTGCTGTCGTAGAACAGGTACCCGCCGGGCGCGAGCTCCTTGACGTCGGCGTCCCAGGTCTGCGGATTCATCGCCACCATCATGTCCACGCCGCCGCGCCGGCCGAGCCAGCCGCGCTCGTTGACGCGCACCTCGTACCAGGTCGGCAGGCCCTGGATGTTCGAGGGAAAGATGTTGCGCGGACTCACCGGCACGCCCATGCGCAGGATTGCCTTGGCGAACAGCTCGTTGGCGGAGGCCGAGCCCGAGCCGTTGACGTTGGCGAACTTGATGACGAAGTCGTTGGTGGCGGTGATGGGTTTCATGCGAGCTCCCCGCCCCACCCTTCTCCCATCGGGAGAAGGTGGCGCGAAGCGCCGGATGAGGGTTCGACATCGACAACCGGCAACACCGAGCTCGGACCCTCACCCCTGCCCCTCGCCCGGCGGGAGCGGGGTGCAAGCGACGCGAGTGGATTGAGTGCCGGGCGCATCACGCCGCCTCCCGCCGCGCCGGCTTGTGGCACGCGGGCCCGGCATGCGTCATCTCGAGCAGGAACTTGCGCATGTCCCAGGCGCCGGTGGGGCAGCGCTCCGCGCACAGGCCGCAGTGCAGGCAGACGTCCTCGTCCTTGACCATCACCCGGCCGGTCTTGAGCGTATCGGAAACGTACAGCGCCTGGTCGAGGTTCCGCGCCGGCGCGGTCAGGCGCTGGCGCAGCTCGGTCTCCTCGTCGTTCCAGGTGAAGGTGATGCAGTCCATCGGACAGATGTCGACGCAGGCGTCGCATTCGATGCAGACGTCCCTGGTGAACACGGTCTGCACATCGCAGTTGAGACAGCGCTCGGCCTCCTTGAACGCGGTCGCCGGATCGAAGCCGAGCTCGACTTCCACTATGATACTTTTCAGCGTTTTTTCCTTTTCCCGCCACGGCACCGCGTAGCGCGCGTCGGCGGAGACGTCGTTGTCGTAGCTCCATTCGTGGATGCCCATCTTCTGCGAGATCAGGCTCACCGACGGCTCCGGGCGCTGGCGGATGTCCTCGCCGTTGAGCAGCTTGTCGATCGACACCGCCGCCTCGTGGCCGTGCGCCACCGCCCAGATGATGTTCTTCGGGCCGAACGCCGCGTCGCCGCCGAAGAACACGGTCGGGTGGGTCGATTGCAACGTCGTCGCATCGACCACCGGCAAGCCCCACTCGTCGAAGCGGATGCCGAGATCGCGCTCGATCCACGGAAAGGCGTTCTCCTGGCCGATCGCGATCAGCACGTCGTCGCATTCGAAGAACGCGTCCGGCTCGCCGGTCGGCACGAGCTGGCGACGCCCCTTGGCGTCGCGCTCGGCGCGCACCTTCTCGAAGGTCATGCCGATCAACTTGCCGTCGCGGTGCGCGAAGGTCTTGGGCACGAGGTAGTTGAGGATCGGAATGCCCTCGTGCATGGCGTCTTCCTTCTCCCACGGCGAGGCCTTCATTTCCTCGAAACCGGACCGCACGATCACCTTGACGTCCTCGCCGCCGAGGCGACGCGCCGAGCGGCAGCAGTCCATCGCCGTGTTGCCGCCGCCGAGCACGATCACGCGCTTGCCGATCGACTTGACGTGCTCGAAATACACCGAGGCGAGCCAGTCGAGGCCGATGTGGATGTTGGCCGCGGCTTCCCGGCGGCCGGGGATGTCGAGGTCGCGCCCGCGCGGCGCGCCCGAGCCGACGAACACCGCGTCGAACCCTTGCGCGAGCAGATCACGCAGCGAGTCGATCCGCGTGTTGCCGCGGAACTCGACGCCGAGATCGAGGATGTAGCCGACCTCCTCGTCGATCACTTTCTCGGGCAGACGGAAGCGCGGCACCTGGGTGCGCATGAAGCCGCCGGCCTTGGCATCGGCCTCGAACACGACCACGTGATAGCCGAGCGGCGCCAGATCGCGCGCCACGGTGAGCGAGGCGGGACCGGCGCCGACGCAGGCGATGCGCTTGCCGTTCTGCTTCGTCGCCGGCTTCGGCAGGCGCGCGCGGATGTCGTCCTTGAAGTCGGCGGCGACGCGCTTCAGCCGGCAGATCGCCACCGGCTCGGGCTTCTCGCCGTTGTTCTGCTCGACGCGGCCGCGCCGGCACGCCGGTTCGCACGGCCGATCGCAGGTGCGGCCGAGGATTCCCGGAAACACGTTGGATTTCCAGTTCACCAGGTAGGCGTCGGAATAGCGCCCGGCGGCAATGAGACGGATGTACTCGGGAACCGGCGTGTGCGCGGGACAGGCCCACTGGCAATCGACGACCTTGTGAAAATAGTCGGGAACGCGGATATCGGTCGGCTTCACCACTGGCTCCAGGGAAGGCGCAATTGAATCACCATGTTCCTGTCTTCGGCGGCGGCGCCCCCACAACCCCATCGAACCCTTGACTCAAGGGGCGCAAAGAGCCGGAGCGATGTACTCCAAATGCTTCCGAGGTTCCACAGGATTGCGGAAGAGCCCGCGAGCAATCCGAGTCTACTCGCGGTGCCGCGCGCTGAAAAGCCGCGGCGCGCGCCTCAGCCGCGCCAGGCGATGCACTCGATCTCCACGCGCGCGCCGAGCGCCAGCCCGGCGGTGGCGAACGCGCTGCGCGCGGGCAGATGGCGCGGAAAGAACCGCAGGTACTCGGCGTTCATCGCCGGCCATTCGGCGATGTCGGCGAGCATGACCGTCACCTTGACCACGCGCTCGAGCGACGCGCCGCCGCGCACCAGTGCAGCGCGCAGATTCGCGAGCGCCTGGCGCGTCTCCGCGGCGATGCCGCCCGGCACCAGCGCGCCGCTCGCGTCGGTGCCGATCTGGCCGGACAGGAACAGCCAGTCGCCGGCCGCCACGGACTCGCTGAACGGCAGGCCGGGGACGGCGAGAAAAGGCCGCCGCAGGATCGATCGGAAGGTTCGAGCGAACATGAGCTTTTCTCCCTGGAGCGCTGAATGCGCGGCGATTGTCGCAATGCCGCAGGAAATCTTGCACAATCCTTGCTTGGCTCAGGCGAATCGTCGCCGTTCGAGGATAGCGGATGCTGTACCAATTGCACGAATTCAACCGCGCCCTGCTGCGGCCGCTGGTGTCGTGGTCGCAGGCCAGCGCGAGGATGTTTTCCGCACCCGACAGTTGGCTGTCGCACCTGCCCGAGGCCAACCGGGTGGCCGCCAACTACGAGCTGCTCTACCGGCTCGGCAAGGAGTACGAGAAGCCGGCCTTCGCCATCGATCGCGTGCACGCCCACGGCGCCGAACTGCCGGTGGTGGAACGCTGCGCGCTGTCCCGGCCGTTCTGCAATCTGCTGCGCTTCAAGCGCTATGCCGACGATGCGGCGACGCTCGAGAAACTCAAGGACGATCCGACCGTGCTCGTGGTCGCGCCGTTGTCCGGCCACCACGCCACCCTGCTGCGCGACACGGTGGCGACGCTGTTGCGCGATCACAAGGTCTACCTCACCGACTGGATCGACGCGCGCATGGTTCCGGTCGCGGCCGGCGCGTTCCATCTCGACGACTACGTCGCCTACATGCAGGACTTCATCCGCCACATCGGCGCGGCCGAGCTGCACGTGATCAGCGTCTGCCAGCCGACCGTGCCGGTGCTCGCGGCGGTGGCGCTGATGGCGGCGGCGGGCGAGCCGGTGCCGCGCACGCTGACGCTGATGGGCGGGCCGATCGACACGCGCCGCAGTCCGACCGAGGTCAACGATCTCGCCGCCACCAAGCCGCTGTCCTGGTTCGAGAACACGCTGGTGCAGGAAGTGCCGCAGAACTATCCCGGTCGCGGCCGCCGGGTGTATCCGGGTTTCCTGCAGCACGCCGGATTCATCGCCATGAATCCCGGCCGGCATTTCATGTCGCACTGGGATTTCTACGAGAAGCTCTGCCGCGGCGACCTCGAGGACGCCGACAGCCACCGCCGCTTCTACGACGAATACAACGCCGTGCTCGACATGCCCGCCGAGTACTACCTCGACACCATCCGCATCGTGTTCCAGGAACATCTGCTGCCGCGCGGCCTGTGGCAGGTCGGCGGCCGGCGCGTCGCGCCGGAGGCGATCGAGACCAGCGCGCTGTTCACCATCGAGGGCGAGCTCGACGACATCTCCGGCCCCGGCCAGACCGAGGCCGCGCACGAGTTGTGTACCAGTATACCGGCCACGCGCAAGCGCCATCTCACCGTCAAGGGCGCCGGCCACTACGGCATCTTCAGCGGCCGGCGCTGGCGCAACGTGGTCTATCCGGAAGTACGCGAGTTCATCCGCGCGCATGCGTGAGCCCGGCATCGCGCCAGCGTCACGCGCCGGCGCCCAACCAAACCGCGATGAGCGACCGCCTCGATCCGCGCACTGAGGCCGCGCGCCGGGCGGCGCTGTTCTACCTCGTCGGCGGCCTGCTTGCCGTCAGTCTCGGCCTCGGTCTGGCCGAGGCCGGCGCGCAACGCACGGCCTTCGTCCTGCTGGGATCGCTCGATCTCCTGATCGCGGCGCTGTTGCACGTCCTGCCGTGGCGGCGCTGGCCGGTGGCCGCGTTGTACGCGCTGATTCCACCCACCCTCGCGGTGATCGTGCTGTTCGAGCTGTTCGGCCGCGAGCCGCCGGAGGTCTATTTCGCCTTCTTCATGGTGGTCGGCATCTGGATCGGCTTGTCGCTGCCGCGATTCGCCGCGCTCAAGGTCTCGCCGCTGCTGTTCGTCGCCTACCTCGCACCGGCGCTGATCCGCGGCGAAGGACACGGCGCGCTGCTCGCGGCGCTCACCGACATCCCGCTCTGCGTGGTCACCGCCGAGGTGATCGCGCGCGTGGTGGCCGATCTGGAAGGGGCCCGCGGCGAGGCCGAACGCCGTGCCCGCATCCTGCACGCGATCACGCTGGCCAGCCGCGACATCAGCCGCCTGAGCAGCGCCGAGGTGATCGCCCGGGTGTTCGATTCCGTGCGCATGCTCGGCTTCGAGGCGGCGGCGCTGACCGTCGCCGAGCCGGAACGCGGCGTGTTCCGCATCGCCCACTGCTTCGGCTTTCCCGAGGAATTCACGCAGGGCGTCTACCCATTGCAGGACGGCGTCACCGGCCAGGTCTGGCGCGAGGCGCAGACCGTGGTGGTGGCGAATTACCGCGCCTACCCGGCCGCGGTGCCGGCGCTGCGCGACAGCGGCTTCGATTTCCTGATCGCCGCGCCGGCCACGCCGGTGCCGCCGCCGCGATCGGTGCTGATCGCCGGTCACCGCCGGCACTATCGGCTGACCGACGAGCTGCGCGACGCCTTCGAGCTGCTCGCCGCCCACGCCGGCATCGCCCTCGAAAACGCGCGGCAGTTCGAGCAGGAACAGGACAGGGCGCGCGCGTTCCGCGAAAGCGCGCTGCGCGACGCACTCACCGGCCTCGGCAACCGGCGTCACGCCGATGCCGTCCTCGCCAACCTGCAGCCGGCGGACGGCGTGGTCATGCTCGATCTCGATCGTTTCAAGGAGGTCAACGATCGCGACGGCCACGCCGCCGGCGATGCGCTGCTGCGCGAGCTCGGCGAGTTCCTGCGCCTGTCGCTGCGCCCGCAGGACCTCGCCGCGCGCTACGGCGGCGAGGAATTCGTGCTCGTCATCCCCGCCATCGGCGCCGGACTGGGCCACGTCGTCGAGCGCCTGCTCGCCGCCTGGCGCGCGCGCACACCGCGCACCACGCTGAGCGCAGGCTTCGCCTTGCACCGGTCGGGCGATTCGCCGCAGGAGACCTTGCGCCGCGCCGACGCCGCGCTGTATCAGGCCAAGCGCTCCGGCCGCGACCGCGCCTGCGGCGAATCGGCCGCGTGGTAGCGGCGGGCTCGCTCAATCGACCTCGCTATTTGCCCGTGGCCACCGGACGCACCGGAATCGGCACGCTGCACACGTCGATGTAGCCGGCCGGCACCTTGTACCACGCCTCGCGGCGATTGCGCCGCGCCTCGATCAGGGCGGCGAAGGCGGCGCTGTCGGTGCGCAATACCTCGAGCGGGATGCGCTGCTCCGGCGGCAGGTCGGCGGCGAGACGGATGCGTTCGATCGGCACGCGCTGTTCGGCCTTCTCGTAGAAGCCGAGCGGCCCGTTGCCGCGCGGCAGGCTCGACAACAATTCCATGCCCTGCACCACGCGGCCGACCACGGTGATGTTGCGATCGAGCCAGCGCGGCGAGGCGCCGATCACGGCGTAGAGCTCGGTGCCGCCGCCGGAATCGGCGTCCTCGTCGCGGCCGACGCCGACCGTGCCGTAGCAATGCGTCAGCCACGCCGTGCGCGACTTCGGATCGCGCGCGGCGGGGAAATCGCCGGAAAAGCCGGTCTGCGGCGCGTAGCCGTCGCGATCCGGCAGCGGCACGAACGGCAGATCCGCGCGCAGCGGCACGGTGAATTCGGCCTTGAGCGTGCGCGCGGCGTGGCGGATCGGCCTTGGCACCGCGGCCTCGCCGGCGCGGGCATCGGCGTTCGGATCGCCCCATTGCGCGACGTAGTTGTCCTGCACGCGCAGGAAGGCGAGACCATCGAAATACTTTTCCCGCACCAGCGCCTTGATGTTGGCGACATGCCGCGGCGCGAACGCCGGCGCCAGTTCGATCACCACGCGCCCGCGCGCGAACTCGAGGATCAGCGTGTTCTCCGGATCGAGCGCGTGCCAGTCGTCGGGCTTGGCGGCGGCGAGCACCTCGGCCATCGTCAGCGGCGCGGTGGCGGCGCTGGCGACCATGCCGGCGGCACCGCCGCACACGGCGCCGATGATGGCGAACAGGAAACGGATGCGGGGCATGCGCAACTCCAGGGGAAATATACTTGTCTACTTGTTCACATCGTCCAGCGTGCCCAACCGCACCAATCGGTCGAACACCGCGCCGTCGCGGCGAATGGTGAGGACGACGCGCCGACCCTGATGGCTCTGCAACAGCGCCTGGAATGCGGCCTTGTCGCGCAGCGCGAGGTGGTTGAAACGCAGCACGAGATCGCCGCTGCGCAGATTCGCCGCCGCGGCCGGGGTGCCGCCGATCACCACACCGAGGCACACGCCGTCCGCGCCGAGTTCGGCGCGCTCCGCCTCGGTCAGATCGCGGAACTCCGCGCCGAACGGCAGCCGCAGGCGCGCATAGTAGGCCGCGCTCCATTCGCCGCCGGCGGTCGCCGGCGCATAAAGCAGGAAGCGATCCGCACCGACGCCGCGCGCCAGGTGCCGTGCCTGCGCGCGGGCCGCGTCCGCATCGGCGGCGACGAAGCGCGCGCTGCCGATCCGCACATAGCCCTGCGCGCCCTGCACGTCCTCGTCGTTCTGCGGATTGCCCGCCGGCGACTCCTCCGGTTCCGCCGGCGCCGGTTCGGCACGCAGTCGCGCCACGACCTCCGGCGTGCGTCCGGCGACGGGCTCGTACCGCGCGGTGGGCGTCGCTGGCGTCGGCGTCGGTCGCGCCGGCGGCAGCGGCAGTGACGCGCAGGCGGCGAGCGCGAGCGTTGCGGCCAGCGCCGCGCCGCGAACGACGACGCCCGCCGCGTCCACGGCGCGCCTCAGCGCACGGGCGGCGGAGTCAGCGCCGGCGCCGGGCGCTTCAGCGCGAGATCGACGTCGAGCAGCCGTTCGATGCGGGCGAACACCTCGGCGCGCGAGAACGGCTTCTTCATGAAATCGTCGGCGCCGATGCGCTGGGCGTAGAACTGCTCGGTGGCCTGCTCGTTGCCACTGATCATGATCACCGGAATGTCGCGCGTGGCCGGATCGCGCCGCAACTGGCGCAGCGCGGCGAAGCCGTTCATGCCGGGCAGGACGATGTCGAGAAAGATCAGGTCCGGCCGCTCGGCGCGCGCGATCTCGATGCCCTTCTCCGCATCGCCGGCCTCGAGCGTCTGGTAGCCGTTCTGCTGCAGGAACTTGCGCAGCATGGCAACGATGGTCGGCGAATCGTCCACGATCAGCATGCGCGTGCCCTCGCGCGCGTTGACGCGCGGCTTTTCGCGGCGTTCCTGGGGTCCGAAGAAGCGCTTGAACAGTTCGAAGGTGGCCACGATCGACAGTCCCGGTCCGAGTCCGGCGGACAGTTTCCGTGTTGCCGCGCGCGCTGACAAGCCCCGCGCCGCGGCACGGCTGCCGCCCGCGCATGCTGTAAACGATTCCATTCCCGTTCCGGTCGCGCTTCGACGCGCACGCGCCGGTTCGGTCAACCCCGCAACGCTCGCGCTATCGTTGCAACGCCAACCCATCCCGAGGAGATCGCCATGTTCCGACCGCTCGCCGCGGCCATCGCCGCCAGTCTCGTCGCCTCTGCCTCCGCCGCCGACGCGCCGGACTATTCGCTGACCGTCTACAGCGCGGCGCAACCGGGCCAGCTCAGCACCGCGAATCTCGCCAACTACGGCGCCAATCTGCCGGGGTACGCGCTGGTGCGCGACGCGCGGCGCATGAACCTGCCCGCGGGCGTCGGCGAGCTGCGCTTCACCGACGTCGCCAAGCGCATCGACCCGACCACGGTCGCGTTCGAGTCGCTGTCCGATCCCGCCGGCACGCGCGTGATGGAGCAGAACTACCAGTACGACCTGGTCGACAACGCCAAGCTGCTCGACCGCTACCTCGGCCAGACGATCAGCGTCACCCAGGTGCACGGCGACAAGACCGAGCAGATCGGCGGCCGGTTGCTGTCGGCAAGCGGCGGCTTGATCCTGCAACGCGACTCGGGCGAAGTCGTGACGCTCGGCAACTACAGCAGCATCCAGTTCCCCGCCCTGCCCGGCGGCCTGATCACGCGGCCGACGCTGGTGTGGAAGGTGACGAGCAAGACCGGCGGCGCGCAGGACACGCGCGTCAGCTACCAGACCCAGGGCCTCACCTGGTGGAGCGATTACAACGTGACCCTGCGCGAGGCCGGCGGCAACTGCGCGATGGACCTCGCCGCCTGGGTCACGTTGGTCAACCAGTCCGGCGGCAGTTATCCGAACGCGCAGCTCAAGCTCGTCGCCGGCGAGGTCAACCGCGCACCGGCGGCGCCGCAGGCCGCGGGCCTGGCGATGAAGCGCGCCGCGGCGATGGCGCTGGAGGAAGCCAAGGACGGTTTCACCGAGTCCGGCCTGTCCGAGTATCACTTGTATACTCTGGGGCGCCGCACCGATCTGCCGGACAATTCGACCAAGCAGCTCGAACTGTTCCCGGCGGTCCACGAGGTCGCCTGCCGCAAGCAGCTCGTATTCACCGCGGCCCCGCAACCCGGCAGCTACTGGTCGGCGCCGATCGAGGACCAGGGCTACGCCGCGACCGCGCAGGGCACGGTCGGCGCCTATCTCGAATTCGACAACAAGGAAGCGAACCGGCTCGGCGTGCCGCTGCCGGCCGGCCGGGTGCGCGTCAACCAGGCGAATGCGAGCGACGGCGCGCTCGAATTCATCGGCGAGGACGTGATCAAGCATACGCCGCGCAACGAGACGCTGCGGATCAAGCTCGGCAACGCCTTCGACGTCGTCGGCGAGCGCAAGCAGACCAACTTCCACGTCGATACCAGCGCCAGGATCATCGACGAGAGCTTCGAGATCAGCGTGCGCAACCGCAAGAAGGAGCCGGCGAACGTGATCGTGCGCGAATATCTGTACCGCTGGAGCCGCTGGGAGATCCGCGACCAGAGCCACGACTACGCCAAGCGCGACGCGCAGACCATCGACTTCCCGGTCGCGATCGCCGCCGACGGCGAGGCCCGGATCCGCTACACCGTGCGCTACCGCTGGTGAGGCGCGCGCGCATCGCGCCGCGACGCCAGCCGGTCGGCCAGCCGTGTGGGCTCCGGCAGACGGTAGCGCGTGACGCAGGCGAGCACGAGTTCGGGCGCGCGCGCCACGCTCACGCGATGGCCGGGCGAGACGATCAGCGGCCGCACGCCATCGCGGCTGCGCAGCACCGTGCCGACCACCCGGCCGGCATGGCGCAAGTCGCTGCGGTCGCCACGGCGCGGCCCGACCGGGGTGTGCTCGCCGACGAGTATACTTTTTGCCACGCCGATCGTGGCCAGACCGCTCGCCACGCCGAGATGCGCGGCGATGCCGAGTCCGCGCGGATGGGCGATGCCCTGGCCATCGACCAGCACCAGATCGGGTCGCTCCGGCAACCGTTCGAGCGCGGCCAGCACCGCCGGCAGCTCGCGGAACGACAGCAGACCCGGCACGTACGGCATGCGCGTCGGCCGGCGCGCGATGGCCTGCGCCAGCGGTTGCAGCGTGCGCGCATCGACCAGCACCGCCGCGGCGCGAGTCACGCGGCCGGCGTCCGCGAAGCCGACATCCACACCGGCGATCCGCCGCAGCGGCGGAAACTCGTCGCTGAGGATCACCCGTGCGGCGAGCTCGGCCTGCAGGGCGCGCGCGCCGGCGACGCTGCCGTCCCAGCCCGCGAAGGGATCGATCGCCGCAATCGCGCGCACGTCGGCGAGACCTCGTCGCGCCGCCACGCGCTAGCCGCGCAGGTCGGCGCGCGCGGTCGCGGCGAAATCCTTGCCCAGGCGCACGGCGTCCTCGCGATCGGCGTAATAGCGCGGCAGCCGCGCCAGCTCGCGGTAACCGTGGGCACGGTAGAACGCGCGCGCGGCGGTATTGCCGAGCCGCGCCTCGAGAAAAATCAGCTCGATCCCGGCAGTGCGCGCGGCCTGCTCGAGCCAGGCGAGCAGGTGCGAGCCCAAGCCGCGGCGCCGCTGCGCAGGCGCGACCGCGAACAGCAGCAGATGCGCCTCGTCGTCGGCGTAGCGCATGATGCCGAAGCCGGCGAGCGCACCGTCGGCCTCGGCCAGGGCGACGTTGGTGTCGCGGTCGCGGATCATGCGCAACACCCGCGCCGGCGTCCAGCGCCAACCGAGACCGGCCTCGACGTAGTCGCGCGACATCGCGGCGATGCGCGCCGCGTCCGCCGGCCGCGCGAGGCGGATGTCGCCCGCGCCGCTCATATGGCCAACGTCGCCGCGTGGATCGGCGGCCGGTGCGCGCCGGCGACTTCGCATGCGAGCGCGCGAGCGAGAATTACACTGGGCATAGCCCTTCCTCCTCGACCCGAGCCTACTGCCGCGCCGGGCGATTCTCAAACGCGGCGGCTGACAAGTGTCATGCACCGCGCCTGGCGTTCACCAGTGGGCGCGGCGGCGCAGCGCTGCTACGGTATCGCACCGACTCGAACCGGATCGTTCCATGCACGACCTCACCCAGGGGCCGACACGTGTGGCTGGTGTCGATCGCGAGCGTCGCCACGCAGGCCGCACTCAGCCTGTGGCTGCTGCGCCGGGAATTCCGCACGCGCTTGCGCGCGGCGCCCGAGGCCGGCCTGGCGCCGGCCTAGGCCGCGTCGCAGCGCTTGCACACGCCGTGCACTTCCAGGGTCTGCGCGCGCGGCCGGAAACCGAGCGCGCGGGCCTGGTCGTTGAGCAGGCCGGCGACGCGCTCGTCGCAGATCTCGGTGGCGGAATGGCACACGTCGCAGATCAGGAACGGCACCTGATGCACCACGCTCGGATGGTGGCAACCGACGTAGGCGTTGATCGACTGCAGCTTGTGGATGAAGCCGTGCTCGAGCAGGAAGTCGAGCGCACGGTACACCGTCGGCGGTGCGGCGTTGCCGCGATCGTCCTTCAGCCGGTCGAGCAGGTCGTAGGCCTTGATCGGTTTGTCGGCACGCGCGATCAGCTCCAGCACCTGCAGGCGGATCTCGGTCAGGCGCAAACCACGCATCTCGCACGCCGCCGCGACCTCGCGCACGAACGCGCGCGCGTCGTGCGTATGGTGATGGTGCACGCGAGCGGTGCGGACGGACATGGCACCATCATAGCGCGCTTTCCTCCGCGCTCGGCGGCGCCGGCGGCCGCGTTCAGGCGTCCAGCCTGGCCCCGCAATGACGGCAATGCCGGTCGCCCGCGGCCACCGTCCGCGCGCAGGCCGGACAGGTCGGCGGCGGCTTCGGCGTCGGCAGGCACAGCGAGATGATCCAGCCGATCGGGCCGAGCGCGGCGCCGAGGATGGCGTCGCGCACGACGGCGTTCTTGTAGCGGCCGATCAGCGCCCCGACCGCGGCGCCGACCACGGTCAGCGCGATCGTCCACAGCCACAGACTCGGGTCCTCGAGCACGGCCGTGCATTCGCGCAGCAGCGCCGCGACCTGCTCCGGATCGGAACCGTCGAGATTCGCCAGCGCCCGTAGATCGCAGGCCATGGTGGCTCAGGCGCCGGCCTTGGCCAGCGCGTCCTCGATGCGCTTGAGCGCACGCTGGCGGCCGGCGAGGTACACGGTCTGATCGATCGACGGCGACACCTGGGTGCCGGTCATGGCCACGCGCAACGGCTGCGCCACCTTGCCCATGCCCTGGCCGAGCGACGCTGCCGCGGCCTCGATCGCCTGGTGCACGGCACTCACCGTCCATTCCGGCACGATGGCGAGCTGTTCGTGCGCCGCGGTGAGCGCCGCCGCCGCAGTCGGTGTCTTCAGGTGCTTGGCGACGGCGGCCTCGTCCCAGTGCGTGATCGGGCCGTACCAGACGCTCGCCTTGTCGGCCATCTCCTTGAGCGTGCGCGCGCGGTCGCGCAGCGCGACGACGACATCCGCGGGCTGCGGCCCGTGCGCCGGATCGAAGCCCTGCTGGCGCAGTTGCCATTCCAGATGCGGCGCGATCTCCTCCGGATCGTCGTGCTTGAGGTAATGCTGGTTGAGCCAGCAGAGCTTCTCCAGATCGAAGCGCGCCGCCGCCTTGTTGACCTCGGCGACGTCGAACAGCGCGATCATCTGCTCGATCGAGAAGATCTCCTGGTCGCCGTGCGACCAGCCGAGCCGTACCAGATAGTTGAGCAGCGCATGCGGCAGGAAGCCGTCGTCGCGGTACTGCATGACGCTCACCGCGCCGTGCCGCTTCGACAGCTTCTGGCCGTCCGGGCCGAGGATCATCGGCAGGTGCGCGAACTCCGGGATCGCCGCGCCGAGCGCGTGGTAGATGTTGATCTGGCGCGGCGTGTTGTTGACGTGGTCGTCGCCGCGGATCACTTCGCTGATGCGCATGTCGATGTCGTCGACGACGACGGCGAAGTTGTAGGTCGGGAAGCCGTCCGAGCGCACCATGACGAGATCATCGAGCTCCTCGTTGCTCCACTCGATGCGGCCCTTGACCTTGTCGTGGAACACGACCGATCCCGTGGCCGGATTGCGAAACCGGATCACCCGGTTCGGATCCTCGCGATACGGCTCGTTGCGTTCGCGGTAGATCCCGGCGTAGCGCGGCTTGAGGCCGCGTTCCATCTGCGCCGCGCGCATCGCGTCGAGTTCCTCGCGGGTCTCGTAGGCGTAGTACGCCTTGCCGGCGCGCACCAGCTCCTCGGCCACCTGGCGATAGCGATCCATGCGCAGGGTCTGGTAGTACGGACCCTCGTCGTAGGACAGACCGAGCCAGCCCATGCCGTCGAGGATCGCCCGGACCGCCTCCTCGGTGGAACGCTCGCGATCGGTGTCCTCGATGCGCAGGATGAATTCGCCGCCGCGGTGCCGCGCCTCCAGCCAGCAGTACAGCGCGGTGCGCGCGCCGCCGATGTGCAGATAGCCGGTCGGGCTCGGGGCGAAACGGGTGCGGACGCTCATGCCGGAATGATCTGCCGAAACGGCCGGCAAGGGTAGCAGATGCGTCGCGAAGATCGGTAGAACCTATCTCAAAATCTGCTGCGCTCGACGGCTCACGCGCCGGCGGTGCTGGGACTCCTCATTTACTACCAGTAAACTCCGGGTCCTGCGCTCCGGCGGCGCGCAATCCGTCCTCGCTCGCGATGATTTCGAGATAGGTTCTAATAATCGCGCTTCGAGCAGACCGAGAACCTCCGCCATGCACCTGCATCGCTTCACCTTCCTCGCCGCCCTGCTCGTCGCGTCCTGCGCCGCGCCGCCGCGCGCGCCCGTGCCCGCGCCGGCCGACGGCACGCGCGCCGAGATCGGCGTGCTCGAGACGACCGATCTGCACTCGAACGTGATGAGCTACGACTACTACCGGCTCGCGCCGGACGACACGCTCGGCCTCGAGCGCGCCGCCAGCCTGATCCGGGCTGCGCGCACGGACTTCCCGAACACGCTCCTGTTCGACGACGGCGACACCATCCAGGGCAGCGCGCTCGCCGATTACCAGGCGCTGGTCGCGCCGCCGCCGTGCGACGCAGAACTCGCCGTGTACCGGGCGATGGACGCGCTCGGCTACGATGCCGGCACGATCGGCAACCACGAGTTCAACTACGGCCTGGCGTATCTCAGCCGCGTCACCGGCACGCCGTTCCCCGGCATCCAGGGGGAAACCTGCCGCGGTCCGCATTTCCCGCTGGTGCTGTCGAACGTGTTCCGCGCCGCGGACGAGGCGCCGCTGTATGCGCCGTGGCGCGTGCTCACGCGCCGCATCCGCGCGCGCGCGCCGGACGGTCGCGAAGTCGCCGCAGAAATCCGCATCGGCCTGCTCGGTTTCACCCCGCCGCCGATCCTGCAGTGGGACAAGCGCAATCTCGAAGGTCGCGTGCGCGTGCTCGGCGTGGTCGAGGCGGCGCAACGCTACGTGCCGGAGGTGCGCCGCGCCGGCGCCGACATCGTCATCGCCTTGCTGCACGGCGGACTCAACGCCGCGCCGTACACGCCGGACATGGAGAACGCCGGCTGGCATCTCGCCGGCGTGCCGGGTATCGACCTGATCCTGCTCGGCCACTCGCACGATGCGTTCCCGAATCCGGCCGACCCGAAATCGCGTTTCGCCCATCTGCCCGAGGTGGACAATGTGCAGGGCAACGTGCGCGGCGTGCCGGCGGTGATGGGCGGCTACTTCGGCAAGGGCATCGGCGTGATCGATCTCGCGCTGGTGCGGCGCGACGGCCGCTGGCAGGTGGATCGCGCGGCGACGCGGGCCGAGGTGCGTCGGCTGCGCGCCGCCGCCGGCGCCGCGGCGGCGCCCGATCCCGCCATCGCCCGCGCCGTCGCGGCCGAACACGCGGCGACGATCGCCTGGGTGCAGACGCCGATCGGCCGCAGCGATTTCGCGCTCACCACCTACTTCGTCGCCGCCGGCGACGTCTCCGCGTTGCAGATCGTCAACCAGGCGCAACGCGACTATGTGGAAAAGTATATAAAGGAAAATCTTCCCGCGCTCGCCGGCATTCCCGTGCTGTCGGCCGCGGCGCCGTTCAAGGCCGGGTTCGGCGGCCCGCGCGACTACACCGACGTCCCCGCCGGTCCGCTCGCGATCCGCCATGCCGCCGATCTGTATCTCTATCCGAACACCCTCGCCGTGGTGCGGCTCGACGGCGCCGGCGTGCGCGCCTGGCTGGAGAAATCCGCAGCCTGGTTCAATCGCATCGACCCGGCCCGGCGCGAACCACAGGAACTGGTCAACCGCCGCGTCCCGACCTACGACTTCGACGTGATCCAGGGCGGCCTGAGCTACGCGATCGACGTCACCCGGCCCGAAGGGCAACGCATCGTCGATCTGCGCTACCAGGGTCAGCCGGTGCGCGATGCGCAGCCATTCCTGGTCGTGACCAACAACTATCGCGCCGCCGGCGGCGGCAAGTTCCCGGGCCTCGACGGCGGCAACATCGTGCTGTCCGCACCCGACGCCAACCGCGACGTGCTGATCGCCTATCTGCGCGCGGCCGGCGACATCACCCGCGCGCGCCACGGCAGCGACCGCAACTGGCGATTCGTGCGCGTCAAGACGGCCGGGCCGGTGGTGTTCACCTCCGCCGCCGGCAAACTCGAGCTCGCCCGCGCGGCCGGCCTCGACAACGTCAGCTTGTGGCGGGACAACGGCGACGGCAGCGCCGTCTATGCCGTCGATCTCGGGCGCTGACGGTCGCTCTTTCCGGGACGCGGCGCGCGCGGATCGCGGTCGAAAGCAAGAGTTTCCGATCGGCCGCAGGCCGAGCGGGTAACTTTTCCTTGCTCGTGCACTGCGCCGCAGGAGCAGCGCGAACAGCGGCGCTGGCCGCGCAGCGGCGGAGGGCAGACTGATACGTTGTCCGCTTCGCTTGCGACCGAAGACCTGCATGCGAAGCGAATGACGTTTCAGGTCGGAACGACCGAGTTGTCCGTGGAATATTCATCCCTTCGCGAATTCGTTGTGCAGGTCCTCCGAGGGATGCTCTGCTTTCGAGGTGTTTCTTGGTTACTTCTTTGCACCAGCAAAGAAGTGACCCGCTCGGCCTGCGGCCGAGCGGAAGCTTTGGCTGTCGAAAGTAACCCGCGCGCCGGGCGGGAGGCGGGATGGCCGCAGGCCGAACATGCGGCACGCCGCCTCATTTCACATGAATCCTGATCTTCCTCGAAACGATGGGCGGATCGAACTGCATGTGCGCGGCGTCGGCGAAATCGAGCTGCAGGGTGTGATCGCCGGGGCTGAGGTGAATCGTGTCCTCGGTCTGGCCCTTGCCGTAGTGCTTGTGCTGCTCGTCGTTCGGAATCGGCTGGTCGAGCGGCGGCAGTTGCTTCTGGTCGATCAGCAGATGGTGGTGGCCGGTGCCGGGCGTGGTGTCGGTCGAGGGCGCCACTTTGATGCCGCTCGCGCCGAACTTCACCAGCACGTCCTGACCGACCGTGGCGCCGTTCTTCGGCGCGACGATGAACACCTTCGCCCCGTGCGGCGCCTTCGGCCGTGGCGGCGCGGCGTTCTGCGCGAAGGCGCTGCCGCCGAGCAAGGCGAGGCCGGCGGCGATCAGCAGCGTATGACGCATGGCCCTGTCTCCGGTCGTTGCGATGCTGGCATGATACGCCAGACGACCGCGGCCGGCTTGTGCCGGCGACTTCCGCCCCGATATCACGACGATGACCCGAGCCTCCCACGCCGCGACGGCGACCGTATCCGCCACGCTGCGCCGCCTGGCGCCGTACGTCTGGCACTACCGCCGGCGCGTGCTGATCGCGCTCGTCCTGCTCGTCGCCGGCAAGCTCGCCAGCATCGGCGTGCCGGTGGTCCTCAAATGGCTGGTCGACCGGCTGGATCTGAAACCGGTCCCGCTGACCATCCCGGTACTGCTGCTGCTCGCCTACGGCGCGCTGCGGCTGTCCACCTCGTTCTTCCAGGAGCTGCGCCAGGTCGTGTTCGCGCGCGTGCTGGCGCGCACCTCGCGCGAGATCACGCTGCAGGTGTTCGCGCATCTGCACGCGCTCAGCCTGCGCTTCCACCTCGATCGCCGCACCGGCGGCGTGGCGCGTGAGGTCGAACGCGGCATGGTGTCGGTGGCGGATCTGCTCGACTGGACGATCTACACGATCCTGCCGACCGGGCTCGAGATCGCGCTGATCAGCGCGATCCTGATCGTGCACTACGACCTCGGCTTCGCCGCGATCACGCTCGCCACGCTCGCCGCCTACATCGCCTTCACGTTCTCGATCACCGAATGGCGCCTGCGCTACTACCGCGCCAAGAACGAGGCCGACACCGAGGCGAACGCGCGCTCGGTGGATTCGCTGCTCAATTACGAGACGGTGAAATACTTCAACAACGAGGCGCACGAACTCGCCCGGTTCGACGTCGCCCTGCGCGCCTACGAGGAAGCCACGGTGATGAGCCAGAAGACGCTCGCCGTGCTCAACGTCGGCCAGGCCGGCATCGTCGCGATCGGTCTGACCCTGCTGCTGTGGCGCGCCGCTGCCGGCGTCGTCGCCGGCAAGCTGACGCTCGGCGATCTCGTGCTGGTCAACGCCTTCCTGCTGCAACTGGCCATTCCGCTGAACTACCTCGGCATGGTGTACCGCGAGGTCAAGCAGGCGCTGATCAACATCGAGCACATGTTCGCGCTGCTCGAACAGCCGCGCGAAGTGCGCGACGCGCCCGGCGCGCGGCCGCTCGTCGTGCGCGGCGGCGAGGTGCGCTTCGAGCGCGTCTCGTTCCACTACGAGCCGGAACGTGCGATCCTGCGCGAGGTGGATTTCGTCATTCCGCCCGGCAAGACCGTGGCGGTGGTCGGCACCACCGGCGCCGGCAAGTCGACGCTGGCGCGGCTGCTGTACCGCTTCTACGACGTCAGCGGCGGGCGCATTCTGATCGACGGTCAGGACCTCCGCGAGGTCACCCAGGACTCGCTGCGCGCGGCGATCGGCATCGTGCCGCAGGACACCGTGCTGTTCAACGACACGATTTACTACAACATCGCCTACGGCCGACCGCAGGCGACACGCGCGGAGATCGTCGCCGCGGCGCAGGCGGCGCACATCCACGAGTTCATCCAGAGCCTGCCGCTGGGCTACGAGACGCGGGTCGGCGAACGCGGACTGAAATTGTCCGGCGGCGAGAAGCAGCGCGTGGCGATCGCCCGCACCCTGCTCAAGAATCCGGCGATCCTGGTGTTCGACGAGGCCACCAGTGCGCTCGATACGCGCACCGAGAAGATCATCCAGGCGGAACTGGCCGAGATCGCGCGCGAGCGCACCACGCTGATCATCGCCCATCGCCTGTCGACCATCGTCGATGCCGACGAGATCCTGGTGCTCGAGCACGGCCGCATCGTCGAGCGCGGCACGCACGCGCAATTGCTCACGGAGCGCGGCCGCTACGCCGCGCTGTGGACGATGCAGCAGCAGGCGCAGCAGACCGAGCCGGCCGCGCGCGAGACCGCGCTCGTTTCCTGAACGCCGCGCCGACGCGCCCCGGCGCGCGTTTTGAAGTATATTTCTCGTCACCAACCGGAGCGACGCCGCAACATGGTGCGGCCGAGGGATCGCAGCGTGGCGAGCGAAAAATACCTGGCGGTGGTGGGTCTGGGCGAGGAGGACACTGCGCATCTTCGCCTGCTGCTGCGCGCCGCGGCGGGTCAGCTCGAGCATCGCTGGCGCTGGGGCACCGAGGACAACGCCGATCTGGTGATCGTCGATCCGTCCCAGCTCGCCGGCCAGATCGCGCGCAATCGCGCCTTTTCCAGTGGCCGCCGCTGCGTCGTGTTCAGCGACGGCGAACCGCTGCGCGACGGCGAGGTGCGTCTGACTCGGCCGCTCAAGGGCGAAAGCGTCGTCGCCGCGCTCAACGGCACGGCCTCGGCCGGCGCCGCCACCGGCGCGCCGGTCGCGCAGTTCAAGAACGATTTCTACGACGTCGAGGCGTTCAATCCGGCGTTCGAGCTCGAGGACACCGAATCCGCCGAGGCGCGCGCGCAGCGGCGCGATGCCACGCCCGCCCCCGGCCTCGACGAATTGTTCAAACCCGATACCGAGGCGCTGAAGCCGCAGTTCGCCGTGCCGGTCAAGCTCGACGCCGACACCGGCATCCAGGCCGGCGGCGGCCGCTCCGCACGCAGCGAACGGCGCGTGGCCGATTCGGTGCACGGCATCCGCGCCACCGACGCCAAGCCGGAGGGCATCAATCTCGGCTCGCGCCTGGCCGGCGTCACCGTCGCCGGCGACGTCGGCGCGCATCGGCTGCGCGAGTATCTCGATCGCAATCTGCTCGGCGGACCGGCGACGCTCGGCCTGCCCGCGGTGCCGGCGCTCACGCTCGACCCGAAGGAGCGGGTGTTCCACAGCGCCGGCAGCCTGTGCAGCCTGACGCCGTACTGCCGGCAGGAATTTCCGCGCGACGCCTGGCGGGCGATTACCACGCAGGAGCTCGCCCGGCTGCGCACCGAGCAGCCGGCGCAGCCCTACGCGCGGCTGATCTGGCTCGACGTGCTGGTGCATTCCAACGGCCAGCTCGCGCGCCATCTCGATCCCGGCGGCCGTTACCGCCTCAAGCAGCGCGTGCACGCGGAACCGGACTTCCCGGCCCACGCCCGCATCGTCGCCGCGATGGACGTGCCGCGCAAACTCAACGAGATCGCCGCGGCCAGCGGCGCGTCGATGGCCGAGGTGTTCGATCTCATCAACGCCTACGACGCGATCGGGCTCGTCGAGGTCGAACAACGCCTGCCGCGCGGCGCGCCGCCGCCGCGATCCGGCGGTCTGCTGTCGCGTCTGCGCAAACCCTTCGGCAAGGGGTGAGCCAGCGCGACTGGCCAATCGCGCCGGTTGCGGCATAGAATTTGGTGCAGCAACGACGGGGGAACTATGGTCCGGCTTCTCGCACTGCAGGGCGCGAGCGACGAAGACAGCGCGCGTCTGCGCGAACTGTTGCCGCAGGCGACGACGAATCTCGATGCGGCATGGATGATCGGCGCCGGCGACGACGCCGATCTGCTCGTCATCGACATCGACTCGGTGTACGGCCACATGGACTGGCTGCGCGCGCAGAGCAGCGGCCGGCTGGTGGCGGTGCTGACCGAGCACGCCCAGTTCGAGGACGCCGACCTCGTCCTGCACAAGCCGCTCGAGCTCGCCAATCTGGTCGAGGTGCTGCAGCGCGCCGCCGAACGGGTGCCGGCGCGGCCCGCGCCGATGCCTGCCGCCGCCGCGCCGCCGAAACCGGCCGCCGTCGCGTCGCCCGCATCGGCCGCCGCGCCTGCGCCGATGCCGGAGCCGCCGCGTGAACGGCGTCTCGCCGACTGGCTGGCCGATGGCGCCCTGACCTCGGCGGTGCGGTTGTGCGCGACGGGCGCGCCGGACCTCGTGCTCGATCCGCAGACGAAAACCTATTTCGCCGACGGCGCGCTGCGCGCGCTCGCGCCGTACTGCAGCCGCGTCATCGCCGCCGACGAATGGCAGCCGCTGCCGGCGGCGGAGCTCGTCGAGCTGCAAGCCGGCGGCAAGGGACAGCCGTTCGCGCGCCTGCTGTGGCTGTGCCACGCGCTCGGCTCGAACGGCCAGCTCGATCCGGCGCTCGACATCAACGCCCGCTACAAGCTCGCGCGCTGGCCGCAGATCGAACGCGAATTCCCGAAGCATTTCCGCATCGCCACCGTGATGATGAAACAGGCGGCGACGCTCACCGAGATCGCCGAACAGAGCGGTGCGACGCTCGCCGACGTGATCGACTTCACCAACGCCTACAACGCCACCGGCCACATCGAGACCGAAGCCACGCCGGCCGCACCGCCCGCTGCGCGGGACACCGGCCGTGGCGCGATCCTCGCTCGCCTGCGCAATCCGTTCGGCGGCGGCTGAGTCCCCGCCGTCACGCCGACGTCATCCGCGCGTCACCGCCGCGCCACGCGCCCGCCCTAGCCTGCCCGCGCCATGCGGAGCCGGGCCATGCGCGTCGCCATCGTCACCGAAACCTATCCGCCGGAAGTCAACGGCGTGGCGCTCACCGTCGCCGGCCTGGCGCACGGCCTGCGCGCGACCGGCCACGAGGTCCAACTCATCCGCCCGCGCCAGCCGC
>JAJPHA010000111.1 GCA_021325475.1 Rhodanobacteraceae bacterium
GCCCGCGCCGGCCGCGGTGCCGCTCGCCGCGCCGCGTGGGCTGGCGCTGCTCGCCGCGCTGCTGCTCGCACTCGGTCTCGTTCCCGCGCGCGCCCGCAAGCGCTGAGCGCCGGTCCGGCCCTCGGCGCTTGTCGTGCCCGGCCGCCTTCGTGTAACTTGCGCGCTTCGGCAAGCATGCGAACAGGGGGGTATGCGATGGGGTCGCCGATCGTTCGTGGACGACACACGGTCAAGCCGCTGGTCAGTGCGCTCGCGCTGGCACTCGGCGCGGCAGGTTGCGGCATCGCCGCGGACGCAAGCGCAGGCACGACGCCGCATCCGCGCATTCAGGCGCTGCTGGCGCTGCAAGGCCAGTACCGGCAATGGCATCAGCAGCACGGCAATCTGTTCTTCGCCAACGTCAAGCGGCATCATCTGGCGCGCCCGGGCAACGGCGTGCCGGCGCTGCAAACCGTCAACACCTGCGTGGACGACGCGAGCAGCGCGACCACGCCCGGCACGCTGCGGTACGCCGTGCTCAATGCCGTCGACGGCGACACGGTCGATCTCGGCGCGCTCAACTGCAGCACCATCACCCTGACCCAGGGCGCGCTGCCGGTGTCGGTCAACAACCTGACCCTGACCGGCCCGGCCAACGGCACGCTCGCGATCGACGGCAATCATGCCGACCGGGTGTTCATGCACACCGGGACCGGCACCCTCGCGCTGCAGCATCTGACCGTGCGCAACGGCTATTTCGCCAACAGCAGCGGACCGGCGAGCGGCGGCTGCATCGTGTCGTACAACGGTGCAGTCGCGCTGGACCACACCACGGTGAGCGGCTGCACGGCGATTTCCACTGCGGCGTCCTCGCCATCGGCGTCCGGCGGCGGCGTGGCCGCGTACGTGCTGACCATGGTGTCGAGCACGCTGAGCGGCAACACCGCATCCGCGCCGACGGGCGTCGCCGGTGGCGGCGGCGCGTTCTTCTTCGGCTACAACGGCTTCGCGCTGGACACCAGTACCGTCAGCGGCAATACCGCCTACGGCACTGCCGCGCTCGGCGGCGGCCTGCTCACGAAATACGGCATGCAGGCCAGGTACAGCGTCCTGTCCGGCAACGTTGCGCATTCGATCGGCGGCTCCGGCAGCGGGGGCAAGTATCTTGCCGCCGGCGGCGCGTCGTTCTCGCTCGGCGGCACGCAGTTGCTTGCCAGCACGGTCACCGGCAACAGCGCGCAATGCGTCGCGAACACGGTTTGCGTCGGCGGCGGCATCGACGGCGGCAAGTACGGCCCGACGATGGTGGCGTATTCCACCATCGACAACAACCATTC
The DNA here is from genome assembly GCA_021325475.1 of Rhodanobacteraceae bacterium. Classification (GTDB taxonomy): domain Bacteria; phylum Pseudomonadota; class Gammaproteobacteria; order Xanthomonadales; family Rhodanobacteraceae; genus Rudaea. The sequence goes on from JAJPHA010000111.1 coordinate 1,317, forward strand.
GGACGTGCTCGGCGGCGGCGCCGTCTCCAAGTACAGCGCCTCGATCGTGCAGAGTACGATCTCGGGCAATGCCGCCAAAGTAGGCGGCGGCGGTGTCGTGCTGTTGAATTACCGAACCGGCAACAACACGATCTACAACAGCACGGTGGCGATGAACACGGCCACCCTCTACGGCGGCGGCGGCGTGTACCTGCTGAACGATCCGACCCTGGCCATGGTCAGCACGCTCGCGGCGCGCAACACCGCGCCCAGCGGTGCCGATGTCTACGCGAACGGCACCGCGGTGACGATCGCCGGGTCCAACGATCTCGTGATGGCGTCGGCCAATGTCACGCTGCCGGCCGGGACGCTGACGGCCGATCCCTTGCTGCAACCGCTGGCCAACAACGGCGGGCCGACGCGCACGCACCTGTTGACCGCCGGCAGTCCGGCGCTGGACGCCGGCGCCAATCCGATGGGCTTCGATTTCGACCAGCGCGGGCCGGGATTCCCGCGCGCCGTCGGCGCCGCGCCCGACATCGGCGCGGCCGAAGGCGCCTTCGCGCCGTTCGTGCCCATTGCCGTGCCCACGCTCGGCACCTGGGCCATGGCCCTGCTCGCCGGATTGCTCGGCTGGCTGGGCCTGCGCGGCGGGCGCTGGCGCCGCGCGCGGCGCGAGTGAGGCCGTCTTCACGTCGCGATCACCGGTCGCCCGGCATGCTCATGCGCTTGTAATCCACCCGTGGAGCAGGCCATGAAGCAGCGCGAAGAGCAGGCCGGGCTGATTCTGCTCATCGAGGACAACCGCGGCATCGCCGAGATGGTCGGCGAATTCCTCGAGCGCCGCGGCTACGGTCTCGACTACGCCGCCGACGGCGTCACCGGGCTGCACCTCGCGGTCGCCAACAGCTACGACGTGATCGTGCTCGATCTGATGCTGCCCGGCATGGATGGTCTGGACCTGTGCCGCAAGCTGCGCAGCGAGGGCAAGAAATCGACGCCGGTGCTGATGCTGACCGCGCGCGACACGCTCGAGGACAAGCTCACCGGCCTCGACGCCGGCGCCGACGATTACCTGGTCAAGCCGTTCGAGATCCGCGAGCTCGAGGCGCGCGTGCGCGCGCTGATCCGGCGCGACCGGCGCCAGGTCAGCGCCGAGGTGTTGCGGGTGGGCGATCTGGTGCTCGACACCGCCACCCTGCGCGTGACCCGCGCCGGCCAGGAACTCACCGTCTCGCCGATCGGCCTCAAGCTGCTCGGCATCCTGATGCGCGAATCGCCGCGCGTGGTCAGCCGGCGCGACATCGAGCGCGAGGTATGGGGCGACCTGCTGCCCGATTCCGACACGCTGCGCAGCCACTTGTACAATTTGCGCAAGATCATCGACAAGCCGTTCCAGAAGCCGCTGCTGCACACCATCCACAGCGCCGGCTACCGGCTGGCCGATCTGGACGCCGAGGCGGCGGCCAGCCGCACGGCGTGACCGTCGCGGGCATGCCGCCACAGACCGGCATCCGCCGCAAGATCTGGACGGTCTACGTCCTGCAGGTGGCGGCGATCAGCCTGGCCACCATCCTCGGCGTGTACGCCGCCGCCACCGTGCTCGAGGACGTGCTGATCAAGCGCGCGCTCGCCGGCGAGGCCGAGTTCTACTGGCAGCGGCTCGCCCACGATCCATCCGCGCCGGTGCCGGTCACCAACAACATGACCGGCTACCTCGTGCGCGACGCTGCCGAACGCACGCGCCTGCCGGACCTGCTGCGCGCGCTCGCGCCGGGCTACCACCGCATCCAGCGCGACGGCGCGGTGTGGCCGGTGTGGGTCAGCGACGGCGCCGCCGGCCGGCTCTACCTCGTGTTCAACCAGGAACAGGTCGGGCGGCTCGCGTTCCTGTTCGGCTTCATGCCGCTGATCGCGGTGCTGCTGCTGATCTATGTCACCACCTGGCTCACCTATCGCGCCTCGCGTCGCGCGATCTCGCCGGTGATCGCGCTGGCGCGCGCGGTGCGCGAGTGGGATCCGAAGCATCCGGATCTGGCCGCGCTCGATCCGCGCCACCTGTCGAGCGATCCGGACGGCGACGTCGAAACCCTGGCGCGCGCCCTGCACGGCTTCGCCACGCGCATCGAGGAATTCGTCGAGCGCGAGCAGAACTTCACCCGCGACGCCAGCCACGAGCTGCGCAGTCCGCTCACCGTCATCAAGGTGGCCGCCGACGTGCTCGCCGAGGAGGAACTCGCGCCGTTCTCGCAACGCGCCGTGGAGCGCATCCGCCGCGCGGTGCGCGACATGGAGGCGATGATCGAGGCGTTCCTGCTGCTGGCCCGCGAGTCCGACACCGGCCTGCCGCAGGAGGACTTCCGCGCCAACGACGCGGTGCGCGAGGAGGTCGAGCGCGCGCAGCCGTTGCTCGAAGGCAAGCCGGTGACGCTGCGCCTGGTCGAGCAGGCCGCCTTCGGCCTGCATGCACCGCCGAAGGTGTTCGCGGCGATGGTGGGCAATCTGATCCGCAATGCCTGTCTCTACACCGAGGCCGGCGAGGTGGAAGTGACCGTCGGCGCCGATTTCGTGCGCGTGCGCGACAGCGGCATCGGCATGAGCGAGGACGAGCTGCGCCAGGCGTTCCAGCCGTATTTCCGCGGCAACCGCAGCGCGCGCGGTGGCTACGGCGTGGGCCTGAGTCTGGTACGGCGGCTGTCCGAGCGCTTCGGCTGGCCGGTGGAGATGCAGAGCACGCTCGGCGCCGGCACCACGGCGACGATCCGTTTCCCGCAGGCGCGAGCGGTCTGAGGCGCGGGTATACTGCGGGGCATTCGTCGGGAGCCGTCGCATGAAGTGCCTTCTCGTCGCCGCCCTGCTTGCCGGAGTCGCCGCCATGAGCCAGGCCGCCACCCCCGTTCTCGTCGTCCATGGCGGCGCCGGGGTCATCGCCCGCGAAGTCACGCCGCAGAAGGAGCAGGCGGTGCGCGCCGGACTCGCGCGCGCGCTCGAGGCCGGCTACGCCGTGCTCCGGACCGGCGGCAGCAGCGTCGAGGCGGTCACGCGCGCGGTGGTCGTGCTCGAGGACGACCCGAATTTCAACGCCGGCCGCGGCGCGGTGTTCAACCACGACGGCCGGAACGAGCTCGACGCCGCGATCATGGATGGCGCCACGCTGCGCGCCGGCAGCATCGCCAATGTACACAAAGTGAAAAATCCCATCTTGCTCGCGCGGGCCGTGATGGAGAAATCGCCGCACGTGATGCTGGTCGGCGACGGCGCCGAGGAATTCGCCCGCACGGTCGGCATCGAGCTGGTCGATCCGAAGTACTTCTACACCGAGGAACGCTGGCAGCAATGGCAGCAGGCGCTGCGCGCGGAGCGCGAGAAGACCGCCGCGCCCGACAAGACGCCGCACCACGGCACCGTCGGCGCGGTGGCGCTGGATGCGCAGGGCCGTCTCGCCGCGGCGACCTCCACCGGCGGCATGACCAACAAACGCTACGGCCGCGTCGGCGATTCGCCGATCATCGGCGCCGGCACCTACGCCAACGCGCAGTGCGCGGTCTCGGCCACCGGCTGGGGCGAGTTCTACATCCGCGCCGCGGCGGCGCACGACATCTGCGCGCGCGTCGAATACCGCCGCGAACCGGTCGCAGAGGCGGCGCGCGACGTGGTGCTGGAGTTGATCCCGCAACTCGGCGGCGACGGCGGCGTGATCGCGCTCGACGCCGAGGGCCACTTCGCCATGCCGTTCAACACCGAGGGCATGTATCGCGGCTGGGTGGATCGCGATGGAAAAGTACACATTGCGATCTTTGCGGAAAAGTAGCTTTTTCCCGCCAGCGCGCTGACCGTCGCGCGTGCGCGCGGCCGCAGCACTTCGCCTTCGAGGACGCGCTCAGTCGGCCATCCTGCGGCGCTGCAGGAGCTCGCGCATTGCCGCATCCTCGCACAGCCCGATCGCGCGCGCATAGGCCGCGTTCGCCTCGGCGCGGCGGCCGAGCCGTGCGAGCAGATGGCCGGCGAGCGCCCAGTACGGCTGATACTGGGCCACGGCCGCGGCGGGAATCGTCTGCAGTTGCGTCCAGCCGGCCTCGGCGCCGTACGCCTCCGCGACGGCGGCGGCGTGTGCCGTGGCGGCGCCGATCGTCGGGGCGAGTTGCCGGAGCGCGGCGTACAGCAGCGCGACGGCGTGCCAGTCGGTGTGTCCGCTCAGGCGACGCGCGGCGTGCACCGACTGGATCGCCGCTTCGAGCTGGAATCGGCCTGGGCGTCGGCGCGCCAACGCCAGACGCAGCAGGTGATCCGCCTCGTCGATGAGGGAATGCGACCAGTCCGCGACGTTCTGTTCCGACAGCGGCACGTAGGCGCCGGCGGCATCGCGTCGCGCGGCGCGGCGCGATTCGCAGTACAGCATCAGTGCGAGCAGCGCCGGCACCTCGGGTTCCTGCGGCAACAGCGCACCCAGCACGCGACCGAGTTCGATCGCCTCCGCGGCGAGGCCGCGCCGCTTCGCATCCGCACCGGCGACATCATCCCAGCCGCTGCCGTAGGCGGCATAGATCGCCTCGAGCACCGCGGCGAGCCGAGCCGGCAATTCCGCGGCGAGCGGCATGTCGAAGCCGATTCCGGCGTCGCGGATCTTGGTCTTGGCGCGGCTCAGGCGTTGACCCATCGTCGCCGGCGCGACGAGAAACGCCGAAGCGATTCGCGCGGCGTCGAGACCGAGCACGGTCTGCAGCATGAGCGGCGTGCGTGCGTGCGCGTCGATCGCCGGGTGCGCGCACAGGAACAGGAGCTTGAGGCGCTCGTCCGGAAAGACGGGATCGGCATTTGCGCGCGCCTGCGCCTCGGCCGCGGCCTGGGCCAGTGCGGCGGTGGCCTGCGCATGCACCTGCGCGTGCCGCGCGCGGTCGAGCAGGCGTCGTTTCGCCGCGGTCATCAACCACGCTTCGGGTTTGGTTGGCACGCCATCGCGCGGCCAATGTTCGAGCGCGGCCTGGAAGGCGTCGGCCAGCGCGTCCTCGGCGGCGGCGAGATCGTGCGTACGCGCGGCGAGGAAGGCGAGCAGGCGTCCGTAGGATTCCCGCGCCGCGCGTTCGACGGCAGCGCGCGTCGCGGCCTCGGCGATCATGCGCGCCGGGGCTTGCGTGGTTCCCCGGCGACGAAGGCGCGCGCCTCGTCCGACAGCGCGATCCAGTCGCTCGCCGACTGCGGCGCGAGCGTGACCCAGCCGCGCATCACCCGACCGCCGCTGGTGAAGCTCTGCGCGCGTCGCGCAGCGACGAGCTCCGCCGTTCGGGCCGGCGGCAATTTGAGCAGCAACCGCCCGTCGCGGGTCAGCGCGGCGAAGATCTTGCCGTCGACGCGCAAGGCGTTCGCACCGAATTTGGGCGAGGACGACGGCGTCCAGGTCATGCCGTGATGGGCGGCGACGGCGGCAAAGCCCCGATGAGCGGCCGTGTGTGTCATGGCGCGGTGCCGATCCTTACGGCTTGAGTAGTTCGCGCGCTGACGACCCGGATGTCGGCACGGTGTTGACACTCTGCGTGAGCAGCCAGCGATCGCCGGAGCGGCGCCAGACGAGGCACAGGCGCACGGTGAGTGGCGGCGCGCCGCCGGCCGAGAACGGCACCTGAAACATCGTGCTGGCAAGGCGACCGTCGGTGCGGATGTCGAGCTGGCTCATCGCGCCGAAGCGGGCCGTGTGCCAGAGCTTGAAATCATCATCCATCATGCGTTTGAGCTCGGCGCCGCCATGGCCGATCTCGGCGGCGTCGCTGCCGAAGAACGTGAACTGTTCAGGATCAAGCATGCCGAGCACCGTGGTCTGATCGTTGGCCGCGTAGGCGTCGAGCAAGGCTTGCGCGCGTGCCGCAAGTTGCGCGCGCATGGCGGCGGGATCCGGGGCGGAACGGGCACACGCGGCCAGGGCAACCGCCGCGAAGATGGTGGCGAAGCGGTACATGCACACTCCTCCGATGCGCTGGAACTCGCCCAGCTTGGTCGAGGAACCGCGCGGCGGCGCGTGCGGGAAGTCACGCGCCGCCGCCGATGGTCAGGTGCGCGGTGGCAACAGCGGGCGCACCTCGATGACGCGGCCCGGCTCACGTGGACAGCGTCGGGCCCAGGCGATGGCGGCGGCTTCGTCCGCGACGTCGATCACGAACAAGCCGCCCAACTGTTCCTTGGTATCAGGGTACGGTCCGTCCTGAACCCGGCGCACGCCTTCCTCCAGGCGAATCGTGGTCGCCGTCTGCGGCAGATCGAGGCCGGCACCGCCGACGAACACGCCGGCGCGTCTCATCTCGTCGATATAGCGGAACACCGCACCGAACAAGGCGTCGCGGCGCTGATCGCTGCGAGCGGCGAAATTGTCCGGCGTTTCGTAGGACAGGATGGCGAATTTCATGGCTGTGCTCCCGCCGCGGCAGCTTCCGCCGCCGCCGGCTTCAAGTTGGGGCGTACCTCGATGACGCTGCCCGGCGCCGCCGGCACGCGCGCGGCCCATTCCAGTGCGGCGTCGAGGTCCGGGACGTCGATGATGAAGTAGCCGCCGAGCTGTTCCTTGGTATCGGCGAACGGGCCGTCCTGCACCTGTTGTGGCGCGCCATCGCGCGGGCGCAGCGTCACCGCCGTGTGCGGCGGTTCGAGGCCGGCGCCGTCGACGAGCGCGCCGGCTGCGCGCAGCGCCTGCACGTAGGCCGGCCACGCCGACCAGTAGGCGCGTCGTTTGGACTCGTCGGGGTGGTCACGCAAGGCGAAGCCGGCGGCGTTCTCGTAGATCAGCAATGTGTAATTCATGACCGTCTCCACTGGGTTCGAGCAGGATCGCTCGATGCCATGACGCGCCAGCCCGGCGCATTTCGACATGCCTGCCAACGCCGGCGCAATCGGCGTACAGTTGCCGCGCAGGGTCATCGGAGATTGCCATGGTACTTTGTCCCGTCGCGCTGGCCGTGGGCTGCCGGCGTTGTCCGATCTTCCGCTTCTGTCCGGCGAAAACCGTGATCGGCGATTACCGACCGCAGGCGCCCGCGCCGCCGCCGAAAAAACCGGCAGTGAAGAAGCGCGGGCGTTCCCGTTGACCGCAGCCGCACTCGTCTCGTGTCGGAGTGCGTGGCGGACGTTCGGGGCTCGATGTGCGCCGTGAGCCGGTGGTCGCGGCTCAGTCGCGGCCGATCGCGGCGATGCGTTTCTCGAATGCGGAGACCAGGCGCGACAAAGGCACGCCGGGCACAGCGCACAAGTCGCGCAATTGCACCAGATCGAGGCGACGCTGGCCGGTTTCCACATCGCTCAGAAAGGATTGGGGTGCGCGCAGCGCGCGGCACACCTGCACCTGAGTCAAGCCGCGAGCCACTCGCAATTCGCGAAGCAGGTTCGCGAGACGGTGAATGGCGTCGTGGCCGTCGCCGATGGCGGCCACTTCTTGGCATCGGCCGTTCCGCTCACATCGGGCGCCAATACGATCAGCGTGTCGGCCACCACGATCACCGGCAACACGGCAAACGCGTCCATTTCCCTGACGCAAGGCTCGGCGTCGCCATCGCCGGTCGCGCTGTCGGTGTTTCGGCCAAGTTCGTTCGCGCCGTTTCGGGTGACCTTCCAACCGACCGTGGGCGCGCTGCCCGGCGGCGGATCGGTAACGAGCTTGTCCATCGACTACGACGGCGACGGCATCGACGATGTGACCAATCCGTCACCAGGCACCGCGCTCACGTATCTGGCCGCCACACCGAATCTCTACACCGCCCGACTCACCGTGGTCGACAGCAACCACAACACCTACGTCGCCTACGCCCATTACCTGGTCGAGGACTTCCGGCGGCAAAGCGGCATGCTGTGCGATGTCTACGGTTACCTCAAGCAACGTCTGATTGCGCAGGACACGGCGGGCGCGCTGACCGCCATCGACCCAAACGCCCAGGACGAATTCCAGCCGCTGTTTGCGAACAACGTCGCCAGCCTTCCGACCTACGTTGCGAATCTCGGCAATATCGTGGACGGTTACCTTACGGGCCGAACGGGCACCTTCATCGTCGTGCGCCAGAACCCTAACTTGACCTTGTCCGGCTATCACCTTGAGTTCTCACAAGGCGCCGACGGTACGTGGCGCATTGCTGGCATGTAAAGTGATCCATGCGCATCGTTGTTTCCCCAGGAGCCCCAATGCCTTCGCTTGGACCCGCGTACCGCATCTGCACGGCGCTGTCCTTGGCGCATGCCATCCTAGTGACCGGGGGGCTGCTTCTCGTTTGGGCGATCCGCAGTTTTGCCAGCCATGCGACATTTGCCGCTGGCCTCGAACCCGCTTGGTTTTGGAGCCTGCTGCTCTGGCCCGTTTGGTGGCCCGCGTGCTTGGTGACGAGGTGGGCCGCTGCCCGCCGCTCCCTCAAGACGCTCCTCGTCGCCACCGCGATTTGGCTCGTGGCGGCCGTGCCGTCGGCCCTCCTGGTCTGGTCCCTGCGGGGGTTTCGTTGATGAGCCTGTTTTCGGCAAAGCCCGCGACGCCGCGGAACCATGGGGGTGCGCCATGACAAAGCGGGTTTGGACGCGCCTTCTCGCGCTTTCGGCAGCAGTTGCCGCTCCTGCATTGGCGTTCGACACGCAAACCCACGCCTACCTGACCTACCAGGCCTACCTCTATTCAAACCTCGGCAACTCGAAGGCCGCCGCCTTGCTTCAACAGTTGGGGCTCGACCGCTTCGACCCGCCCCAGCCGTTCTCGCCTTACTGGCTGTCGGTGCCCGCATTCGCCGGCCTGAGCGTGCTGGCGCAGGGCACGATCCGTTTCGACAGCGACCCGACCCTGCTCGCCTGTCCGGCGCGGCCGACCGGCGCGCCGGTGACGGCCGAATCGGCGAGCTTGCTCGACTACCTCGACACGCTGGAGGCCGCCCGCGATCTCGGCGTGAGCGGGGAGCAGGAGCCGGGGTTGGTGCAGTATCGGTGAAAACTGTGCACTCGCTAATCCCGATACAAAATCGGGGGGCAACCACCCGAATGACGATTCCGCAACGCCACGGTGGCTCCGCCGACCCGTCGGTCGCATTTGTATACAGGTAGATAAGTATATTTGCAGTTGCTGTTGGCGTGGCATGCCTGTTTTCACGCCACGTCCGAGGGGGCATCAAAGCCGGTACTGCAACCCCAGTGAAACGAACTCGGTGGCTTCCAACTGCAAGCCGTTGACGCGCTGGTACACCGGCTTCTGCACGAAGGCGAACGCGGCGAAGCGCCGCGTCGGCTGCCAGGTGATGCCGGGGCTCAGGTAGACGAGCGTGGCGCCGCTGTTGGCGACATCGGCGTTGACGCCCCGTTCGCGCCGCTCCGCACGCGCGTTGATCTGCAGTTGCGGCACCCACGTCGTGCTCGCGGTGTAGCGCAGACCGAAATTGAGATTGACGCCGGTGCCGGGGCGGAAACCTTCGCGCGAATCGAGCGGTTGCTGCACGATCGCCTGGGCGAAGTAACCCCAGTCCGGCGACCAGGCGCCGAACCGGTACACGCCGAGGATCGCATCGACCGTGCCGCTGCCGAGCTGCAGGCCGCGATCGACGGTCGCGCCGCGTTGCGGGCCGCGGTCGAAGGTGTCGGTGAAACGTCCGGTCGGCAGCTTGAGGCCAAACAGGAGTCCGCTGCTGCGCTGGGCGGCGAAGCCGGAATAGCGCGCGACGATCCGAAGGTCGCCGACGCCGCGGTCGTGCGAGGTCGAGAGCTCGGTGTCGCCGGCGGCGATGGTGGCGTGCGCACGGTCGTACCAGGGCAGGCTCAGGTTCACGCCCCAGTCCTTGTTCGGGCTGGAGTCGAGCGCCAGCGTCGCGTTGCGGTTGATCGTGTAGCGCTGCACCTCGACGTCGGCCGGATAGGCGAAGCGCGCCGGCGATACCCGGTCGGTGCCGGAGCGCAATTGATCCTGCTCGAAGAAGTCGTAGCGCAGATTGAGCCGCCAGCCGCCGCTCGCGACGAGACCCTGCGCCGCCCAGTCGGAATCGAGCGTGCAGCCGCAGGCCGAACAGGCGAACGCGCGCGGCGCGGCGAGCACGGCGAGCAGAGCGCAGGCGAGGAAACGCGAGTGGGGCACCAAGGGTTCCGCAATACCGGTGACGAAGCGCGCGGCATTATCCCGGTTCACTCCATCCGCGCCAACCGTCGTCCGCCACCTGTCGCTGTGCCGCTTTACAAGTCGTTACAGGCTTTTACCGCGAAGCAACTGCGTTATAGTCGCGCCCAAGGTACCGTTTGACGCCGCGAAAACAGCAGCGTTCCCCCGTTCATGACTCCCGATTCCCCCGATCGCGGCTTGGTCGGCGCCCGCTCCGGCAAGCGCGCGTTCGTCGCCGCGAGCATCGTCGCGATCGCGCTCGCGATCGCGCTGGTCGGATACTTCCTCGCCCGCGGTACGGCGGAGCAGGGTCCCGGCGGCGGCCGTTTCGGCCCGCGCGCAGGACCGGGCGGCCCGGCCATGCCGGTCGGGACGGCCAAGGTCGAACGCGGCGACATCGCCATGTATCTCAATGCGCTCGGCACGGTGACGCCGCGGCGCAACGTCACGGTCAGCGCGCAGGTGAGCGGCCAGTTGCTGCGCGTCGATTTCCAGGAAGGCCAGAGGGTCACGCCGGGCGAACTGCTCGCCGAAATCGATCCGCGGCCCTACCAGGCGGCGTTGACTTCGGCCGAGGGTGCACGCGCGCGCGATCAGGCGCTGCTCGCCAACGCACGCATCGATCTCGACCGCTACCAGACCCTGTTCGCGCAGGATTCCATCGCCCGCCAGCAGCTCGACGCGCAGCGCTCGCTGGTGCACCAGTACGAAGGCGTGGTCAAGGCCGACGAGGGTCAGATCGCGACGGCGAAGGTGAACCTGGCGTACACGCGGATCGTCGCGCCGATCGGCGGGCGCGTCGGTTTGCGCCAGGTCGATCCCGGCAACAACGTGCAGAACGGCACGGCGATCGTCGTCATCACGCAATTGAAGCCGATCGACGTGCTGTTCACGGTGCCCGAGGACGAACTGCCGGCGCTGCGCCGGCAATTGCAGAGCGGGCGCACGCTCAAGGTCGACGCGTTCGATCGTGCGCGCCAGAACCAGCTGGCGAGCGGGACGCTCGGCAGCCTCGACAACCAGATCGACACCAGCACCGGCACGGTGAAGGCCAAGGCCGAGTTCGGCAACGACGACGAGAGCCTGTTCCCGAACCAGTTCGTCAACGTGCGCCTGCTGCTCGAGGTGCAGCACGATGCGCTGGTGATTCCCGCCTCGGCACTGGAACGCGGCACGGACGGCCTGTTCGTCTACGTGGTCAACGCCGATCGCACGGTGTCGCAGCGCCGGATCGAGACCGGGCCGAGCGAAGGCGAGCGGGTGGCGGTGACGCAGGGACTCGCCGCCGGCGAACTCGTCGTCACCGAAGGCGCCGACCGTCTGCGCGAAGGCAGCAAGGTGGAACTGCCCGGCGAAGCGCGGCCGGCGGGCGCGGGCGGCAAACGCGACGACGGCGCCGCGGCCGGGGCGGGCGGCGGCAAGCGCGGCTAGCGCGATGAATCCGTCGCGGCTGTTCATTCTGCGGCCGGTCGCCACCAGTCTGCTGATGGCGGCGATCCTGCTCGTCGGCTTTCTCGCTTACCGCTTCTTGCCGCTGTCGGCGTTGCCCGAGGTGGATTACCCGACGATCCAGGTCACGACGCTGTATCCGGGCGCGAGTCCGGAGGTGATGGTGTCCTCGGTCACCGCGCCGCTGGAGCGCCAGTTCGGGCAGATGCCGGGACTGAACCAGATGTCCTCGACCAGCGCCGCCGGCGCATCGGTGGTGACGCTGCAATTCAGTCTCGATCTCTCGCTCGACGTCGCCGAGCAGGAGGTGCAGGCCGCGATCAACGCCGCCGGCACGTTCCTGCCGCCCGATCTGCCGCAGCCGCCGATCTACAGCAAGGTCAATCCGGCCGATGCGCCGGTGCTGACGCTCGCGCTCACCTCGACCACGCTGCCGCTGCCGCAGCTCGAGGACTACGCCGACACGCGCCTGGCGCAGAAGATCTCGCAGATCGCCGGCGTCGGCCTCGTCACCCTGTCCGGCGGCCAGCGCCCGGCGGTGCGGGTGCAGGCGAATCCGACCGCGCTGGCGGCGCAGGGCCTGAGCCTCGAGGATCTGCGCAGCGCGATCGGCAGCGCCAACGTCAACACCGCCAAGGGCAGCTTCGACGGCCCGTCGCGCGCCTACACCATCGACGCCAACGACCAGATCCGCTCCGCCGCCGAGTACCGCGATCTGATCATCGCCTGGCGCAACGGCGCGCCGGTGCGTCTGCGCGACGTCGCCGAGGTGATCGACGGCGCCGAGAACGACCGCCTGCTGGCCTGGAAGGACACCACGCCGGCGATCATCCTCAACATTCAGCGCCAGCCCGGCGCCAACGTGATCGAGGTGGTCGATCGCATCAAGCGCCTGCTGCCGACGCTCACCGAATCGCTGCCCCCCGGCGTGGACGTGGCGCCGCTCACCGACCGCACCGTGACCGTGCGCGCTTCGGTGCACGATGTGCAGTTCGAACTGTTCCTCGCCGTCGCGCTGGTGGTGCTCGTCATCTTCCTGTTCCTGCGCAACCTGTCGGCGACGGTGATCCCGAGCTTTTCGGTGCCGCTGTCGCTGGTCGGCACGTTCGGCGTGATGTACCTCGCCGGCTTCAGCCTCAACAACCTCACCATGATGGCGCTGACCATCTCCACCGGCTTCGTGGTGGACGATGCGATCGTGATGATCGAGAACATCGCGCGCCATCTCGAACAGGGCGAACGCCCGCTCGAGGCGGCGCTCAAGGGCTCGCGCCAGATCGGCTTCACCATCATCTCGCTGACGATCTCGCTGATCGCGGTGCTGATCCCGCTGCTGTTCATGGGCGACGTGGTCGGGCGCCTGTTCCGCGAATTCGCCATCACGCTGGCCGTCACCATCCTGATCTCGGCGGTGGTCTCGCTCACGCTCGTGCCGATGCTGTGCGCGCGCATCCTGCGCCACCACGACGCGGCGGAGGAGCGCGGCTTCGCGCGCTGGAGCCACGAGTTCATCGACCGCCTGATCGCGCGCTACGGGCGCTGGCTGAGTTTCGTGCTGGAGCGGCAGGGCGCGACGCTGGCGGTGGCGGTGGCGACGCTCGTGCTCACCGTGCTTTTGTATATCTTTATACCGAAGGGCTTCTTCCCGCTGCAGGACACCGGCGTGATCCAGGGCATCGCCGAGGCGCCGCAATCGGTGTCGTTCGCGGCGATGGCCGAGCGCCAGCGCGCGCTCGCCGCGCGCGTGCTGGCCGATCCGGCGGTGGCGTCGCTGTCCTCGTTCATCGGCGTGGACGGCACCAACACCACGCTCAACAGCGGCCGCCTGCTGATCAACCTCAAGCCGCACGGCGCGCGCGACGACGTCGCCACGGTGATGCGGCGCCTGCGCGCGGCCGCGGC
>JAJPHA010000123.1 GCA_021325475.1 Rhodanobacteraceae bacterium
CACCGCGCGCCGCTCACGGCCGCCGCCTCCCGATTCCCCATTGCCGATTCCCAGATCCATCGCGTCGTACCAGAACGGCAGCGGATCGAAGAACCGCGCCACCCGGTCGCGTTCGGACTCCGGCGGCTGCACCGCGCCGTGGCCCTGCGCGGCGAGGCGGAAGGTTTGCAGCCGTTCGCAATAGAGCTCGAGCACGATCGGTTCGGTCGCGCCGACGAAGCCGAGCGCCTGCGCCCAGGCGAGATAGTCGCGGTTGGCCATCTTGTAATAGCGGCCGGCGGCGGGGATCTCGGCGCGCCAGTGGCAATCGTGCGATTTGTATGCTTCGAGCTGACGTGGATTCGGCGCGCCGGTGCCGTGCACGCCGCCGTCGCGTCCGCGCCAGCCGGCGAGCAGGCCGACGCCCGGCGCGCGCTCGTGCTCGACGAGGTATTGCGCGTAACCGCCGGGATAGCGCGGCGTGCCGTCCGCCTGGGTCATGCCCGGCAGCCGCAGCCGGGCGCCGAGTTCGAGCAGCACGTCCTGGAACGGACGCACGTCGCGGTCCGGCGCCAGCACCGGCACGCGCACCGCGTCGGCGGCGCCGTCGGCATCCGAGATCGGCCGGTCGAGCAGGCTCATCGCGTCGTGGCGTTCGAGATACGTGGTATCGGGCAGGACCAGGTCGGCGAAGTTCACCGTCTCCGACCAGTAGGCATCGACGTAGATGAAATGTGGAATTTTATACTCGCCGTCGGCGCGCCGGTCGGTGAGCATGCGCTGGGTCTCGGCGGTGTTCATCGCCGAATTCCAGCCGAGGTTGGCCATGAACAGGAACAGGGTGTCGATCGGGTACGGGTCGCCCGCCCAGGCGTTGCGGATCACGCTCTGCAGCAGGCCGTGCGCGGCGAGCGGGTGTTCCCAGGAGAACGCCCGGTCGATGCGCCGCGGCCGGCCGGCGGCATCGACCAGCAGATCCTCCGGCGCGTGCACGTAGCCGAGCGGGTTGGCGTCGAGGCTGCCGTCGGCGCGGCGCGCGCGCCCCGGCCGGTTCGCCGGCGGCACCGCTTTCGGATACGGCGGCTGGTAGCGGAAGCTGCCGGGCGTGTCGATCGCGCCGAGCAGAAGCTGCAGCACGTGCAGCATGCGGCAGGTGTGGAAGCCGTTGACGTGCGCGCTGATGCCGCGCATCGCGTGCATCGCCACCGGCCGGCCGATCATCGCCGCGTGGGTGCGGCCCCAGGCGTCGGTCCAGCGCTGCGGCAGGCGGATTTCCTGGCGGAAGGCGACGTCGGCGAGCTCCGCGGCGAGGCGCCGGATGGTCGCGGCATCGACGCCGCAACGCGCGCTCACGCGCTCCGCGGCATAGTCGTCGGCGAGGAAGCGCTCGGCGAGGAGCTGGAACGCGGGCACCGCGCGGCGGCCGTCCGCCAGCGTGTATTCGCCGACCACGCACGGCCGGATGCCGGGCAGCGTGGCATCGACGAAGTGCGCCGGCGCCTGCGGCTCGTCGCGCGCCGCGCACAGCGGACGTCCCGCGGCGTCGCGCACGATCAGGCCATCGTCCGCGCCGCCGGGGTTGCGCACCACGAGGTGATGCGCATTTGTATACTTGACCAGGTAATCGAGATCGACCGCGTCGCGCAGCAGCAATTCGCGGATCAGCGCGCCGACCAAGAGCCCGTCCGTGCCGGGACGGATGCCGATCCATTCGTCGGCGATCGCGGCGTAGCCGGTGCGCACCGGATTGATCGCGACGATCTTGGCGCCGCGCGCCTTCAGCCGGCCGAGGCCGAGCTTGATCGGGTTCGAATCGTGGTCCTCGGCCACGCCGAACAGCAGCAGGTATTTCGTGTGCTCCCAGTCGGGTTCGCCGAATTCCCAGAACGAGCCGCCGAGCGTGTACATGCCCGCCGCGGCCATGTTGACCGAGCAGAAGCCGCCGTGCGCGGCGTAGTTGATCGTGCCGAACTGTTGCGCCCACCAGCCGGTCAGGGCTTGCGATTGATCGCGGCCGGTGAAGAAGGCGAGCTCGTCCGGGTTGCGCGCGCGGATGTCGGCGAGCCAGCGCGTGGCGAGCGCCAGCGCCTCGTCCCATTCGAGCTCGCGGAATTTTCCCTCGCCGCGCGCGCCGACGCGCAGCAGCGGTTTCGCCAGCCGCGCCGGCGAGTAGTGCTGCATGATGCCGGCCGAACCCTTCGCGCACAACACGCCGCGATTGACCGGGTGCGCCGGATTGCCCTGGATGTAGCGCACGCGGCCGCCCTTCAAGTGCACTTGGATGCCGCAGCGGCACGCGCACATGTAGCAGGTGGTCGTCTTGACCTCGTCGCCGACCGGCTCGTGGAGGTGAAGGTTCTTATGCGGCATGCGGGTGTACAGACGAATTCATCTTGCCCACGCGAAATGACCGTCCATGGCGCGCCCTCTCTCGGCATCCATGCCTCGCCCTCGTCTCGCGCGCGCGATGCCCTTCGAGGCATCGCGCTGGCGCGCGAGACTCGACGTCGCCGACCGGCTCGTGGAGGTGAAGGTTCTTATGCGGCATGCGGGCAGAAGGAGACGGTTCGGCGACATGATAGCGGATGCGCTGCGGCCGAAATTCTGCCTCGGCGGCGCGCGTTCCTGCTGGCGCCGTCATTCTATGCTTATGCGTTTCCTGAGTAGCGCTGAAATTCAGTCTGCCGCTTCTCCCGCTGGCGGGAGAGGCCGCGCCGAAGGCGCGGGTGGAGGCGGCACGGCAGTGACCCCACTCGCCCTGAGCGTAGTCGCGTAGCGGCGGAGTCGAAGGGCCGTCCGGTTTGTCGCGCCCGCGAATCCGCTTCGTGATCTTGTTCTTTTCTTCAGGCGCATCCTGCGGTTTTCCGCTCGCGTCC
>JAJPHA010000104.1 GCA_021325475.1 Rhodanobacteraceae bacterium
AGGAGGTGATCCGCGAGCATCCGGTGCTGCTGAACCGCGCGCCGACCCTGCACCGCCTCGGCATCCAGGCGTTCGAGCCGGTGCTGATCGAGGGCAAGGCGATCCAGTTGCACCCGCTGGTGTGCACCGCGTTCAACGCCGACTTCGACGGCGACCAGATGGCGGTGCATGTGCCGCTGTCGCTGGAGGCCCAGCTCGAGGCGCGCGCGCTGATGATGTCCTCGAACAACATCCTGTCGCCGGCCAACGGCGATCCGATCATCGTGCCGACCCAGGACGTCGTGCTTGGGCTGTACTACATGACCCGCGAGCTGATCAACGTCAAGGGCGAGGGCATGGTGTTCGCCAACACCGCCGAGGCGCACCGCGCCTACGACAATCGCGTCGTCGATCTGCATGCCAGGGTCAAGGTGCGCATCCGCGAGGTTGAGATCGACGACAAGACCCGCGAGCGCCGCACGCGCACGACGCTGCACGACACCACCGTCGGCCGCGCGCTGCTGTCCGAGATCCTGCCCGAGGGCCTGCCGTTCGCGCTGATCAACCTGGAGCTCACCAAGAAGGCGATCTCGCGGCTGATCAACGCCTGCTATCGCCAGCTCGGCCTGAAGGAAACCGTGGTGTTCGCCGACAAGCTGATGTACACCGGCTTCCACTACGCCACCCGCGCCGGCATCTCGATCGGCATCGACGACATGAAGATTCCGCCGGAGAAGAAGGCGATCCTCGATGCGGCCGAGAAGGACGTGAAGGAGATCCAGGAGCAGTTCGCGTCCGGCCTGGTCACCGCCGGCGAGCGCTACAACAAGGTGGTCGACATCTGGTCGCGCACCAATGAGCAGGTGGCCGCGGCGATGATGCGCGGCATCGGCATCGACAAGGTCAAGACCGCCAAGGGCGAGGCGGTCGAGCAGAAGTCGATGAACTCGCTGTTCATCATGGCCGATTCCGGTGCGCGCGGCTCGGCGGCGCAGATCCGCCAGCTCGCCGGCATGCGCGGCCTGATGGCGCGGCCGGACGGCTCGATCATCGAGACGCCGATCAAGGCGAACTTCCGCGAAGGTCTCGATGTGCTGCAGTACTTCAACTCGACGCACGGCGCGCGCAAGGGTCTGGCCGACACCGCGCTCAAGACCGCGAACTCGGGTTACCTCACCCGCCGTCTGGTCGATGTCGCCCAGGACGTGGTGGTGACCGAGCAGGATTGCGGCACGCTCGCCGGCCTCACCATGACGCCGATCGTCGAAGGCGGCGACGTGGTCGAACCGCTGCGCGATCGCGTGCTCGGCCGCATCGTCGCCGCCGACGTCTACGCGCCGGGCAACGACGAGGAGCCGATCGTCACGCGCAACACGCTGCTCGACGAGAAGCTGGTCGAGAAGCTCGAGACGGTCGGCGTGCAGTCGGTCAAGGTGCGCTCGCCGATCACCTGCGAATCGAGCTTCGGCGTGTGCGCGCTGTGCTACGGTCGCGATCTCGCGCGCGGGCACCTGGTCAACCTCGGCGAGGCGGTCGGCGTGATCGCCGCGCAGTCGATCGGCGAACCCGGCACCCAGCTCACCATGCGCACGTTCCACATCGGCGGCGCGGCGTCGCGCGCGGCGGCGGTGGACAACGTGCAGGTGAAGACCGCCGGCACGCTCAAGTTCAACAACCTGAAGACCGTGCAGCACGCGCAGGGGCATCTGGTCGCGGTGTCGCGTTCCGGCGAGCTGTCGGTGATGGACGCGCACGGCCGTGAGCGCGAACGCTACAAGGTGCCGTACGGCGCCACCATCGCGGTGAAGGACGGCGCGCCGGTCAAGGCGGGCCAGATCATCGCCAACTGGGACCCGCACACCCACCCGATCGTCTCCGAGGTCGCCGGGCGCGTGCGCTTCATCGACTTCATCGACGGCGTCACCGTGCAGGCGCAGACCGACGAACTCACCGGCCTCGAGAGCGCGGTGGTCACCGATCCGAAGCGCCGCGGCACCCAGGCCAAGGATCTGCGCCCGATGGTGCGGTTGGAGGACAAGAAGGGCAAGGAACTGAAGCTGCCGGGCACCGACGTGCCGGCGCAGTACTTCCTGCCGGCGGGCGCGATCGTCTCGCTGCAGGACGGTGCGGAAGTGGGCGTCGGCGACGTCATCGCGCGCATTCCGCAGGAAACCTCGAAGACCCGCGACATCACCGGCGGTCTGCCGCGCGTGGCCGATCTGTTCGAGGCGCGCAAGCCGAAGGAGCCGGCGATCCTGGCGGAAGTCTCCGGCGTGGTCAGCTTCGGCAAGGACACCAAGGGCAAGCAGCGCCTGATCATCAAGGACGCCGACGGCAACGAGCACGAGGAGCTGATCCCGAAGTGGCGCCACGTCATCGTGTTCGAAGGCGAGCACGTCGAGAAGGGCGAGACCGTGGTGGACGGCGAGCCCAATCCGCACGACATCCTGCGCCTGCTCGGCGTCGAGCACCTGGCGAGCTATCTCGTCAAGGAGATCCAGGACGTCTACCGGCTGCAGGGCGTGCGCATCAACGACAAGCACATCGAGACGATCATCCGCCAGATGCTGCGCAAGGTGGAGATCGCCGAGCCGGGCGACACCCGCTATCTGCGCGGCGAGCAGGCCGATCGCATCCGCGTGCTCGAGGAAAACGCCCGCGCCAAGGCGCGCGACGAGCGCCCGGCGGAATACCTGCCGATCCTGCTTGGCATCACCAAGGCCTCGCTGGCGACCGAGTCGTTCATCTCGGCGGCTTCGTTCCAGGAGACCACGCGCGTGTTGACCGAGGCCGCGGTTCGCGGCACCCGCGATACTTTGCGGGGGCTCAAGGAAAATGTTATCGTTGGACGCTTGATTCCTGCCGGCACCGGGCTTGCCTATCACAACAAGCGCCGGAGCAAGGCGGGTGATCTGACCGAATCGGAGTTGCAGACCCTGCGGGGCGGCGGCGTCACCGAATTTGTCGGCGAAGTCGCGGCGGACGAGGGCGGCGCCTGAGCGGTCGGACGCATGAACTCGAAATGAGGCGCAGGACGCGCTTCGTGTTCGAAGAAGGGATGCGGGGCGGAACCCGGTTGACGGGTTCGGGAAACGCCAGCTATACTTTCACGTCTCGGCAGGCCGGGTAAGCTCGGCCTGTCTTTTCTTTCTGCGAAACCCCGCGGCGGGAAATGCCGCGGTGCATTGGCGATGACGGAGCATCGCGACGACCGGGAATCGAGAATGTCGACCGTCAACCAGTTGGTGCGCAAGCCGCGGGCGCCGAAGTCGTACAAGAGCGCGTCGCCGGCACTGGAGAATTGTCCGCAGCGCCGCGGCGTCTGCACGCGCGTCTACACCACCACGCCGAAGAAGCCCAATTCGGCGTTGCGCAAGGTGGCCAAGGTGCGTCTGACCAACGGGTTCGAGGTCATCAGCTACATCGGCGGCGAAGGCCACAATCTGCAGGAACACTCGGTCGTGCTGATCCGTGGCGGCCGCGTCAAGGATCTGCCGGGCGTGCGCTATCACACCGTGCGCGGTTCGCTGGACGCCGCCGGCGTCACCAAGCGCCGCCAGGGCCGCTCCAAGTACGGCGCCAAGCGACCGAAGGGTTGATCACCATGTCGAGAAAAGGCAATACCCCGATCCGCGAAGTGCTGCCCGATCCGAAACACGGCAGCCAACTGGTTTCCCGCTTCATCAACATGGTGATGAAGAGCGGCAAGAAGTCGGTGGCCGAGGGCATCGTCTACGGCGCGATCGATCAGATCGCGCAGAAGCACGCCGCGCCGCTGGAACTGGTGGAGAAGGCGCTGAACAACGTCGCGCCCGCGGTCGAGGTGAAGTCGCGTCGCGTCGGCGGCGCCACCTATCAGGTGCCGGTGGAAGTGCGCGCCAGCCGCCGCACCGCGCTCGCCATGCGCTGGGTGATCGAGGCTGCGCGCAAGCGCGGCGAGAATTCGATGCCGCGCAAGCTCGCGGCGGAGCTGCTCGAGGCGGCCGAGAACCGCGGCGGCGCGGTCAAGAAGCGCGAAGAGACGCACCGCATGGCGGACGCCAACAAGGCGTTCTCGCATTACCGTTGGTGATTGATCCATGCCTCGCACGACCCCCATCGAACGCTACCGCAATTTCGGCATCATGGCCCACATCGATGCCGGCAAGACCACGACCACGGAGCGCATCCTCTATTACACCGGCGTCAATCACAAGATTGGCGAGGTGCACGAGGGCGCCGCGACGATGGACTGGATGGAGCAGGAGCAGGAACGCGGCATCACCATCACCTCGGCCGCGACCACCTGCTTCTGGAAGGGCATGGACATGTCCTTCCCCGAGCACCGCTTCAACATCATCGATACCCCGGGCCACGTCGACTTCACCATCGAGGTCGAGCGCAGCCTGCGCGTGCTCGACGGCGCGGTGTTCGTGCTGTGCGCGGTCGGCGGCGTGCAGCCGCAGTCGGAGACCGTGTGGCGCCAGGCGAACAAGTACGGCGTGCCGCGCGTCGCGTTCGTCAACAAGATGGATCGCGCCGGCGCGGATTTCGACAAGGTCGTGCATCAGCTGAAGACCCGCCTCGGCGCGCATCCGGTGCCGATGCAATTGCCGATCGGCGCCGAGGAGCACTTCGAGGGTGTGGTCGATCTGCTCAAGATGAAGGCGATCCATTGGGACGCCGAATCGCAGGGCATGAAGTTCGAGTACCGCGACATTCCCGCCGCGCTGGTCGAGAAGGCGAAGAAGGCGCGCGAGCACATGGTCGAGTCGGCCGCCGAGACCTCCGAGGAACTGATGAACAAGTACCTCGAGACCGGCGAGCTCAGCGAGACGGAGATCATCAGCGGCATCCGCGCCGGCACCGTGGCCAACAAGATGATCCCGGTGTTCTGCGGCTCGGCGTTCAAGAACAAGGGCGTGCAGGCGGTGCTCGACGGCGTGATCCGCTACCTGCCGGCGCCGTCGGATCGTCCGCCGGTGCGCGGCGTCGACGAGAACGACCGCGAAGACCAGCGCAAGGCCGGCGACGACGAGCCGTTCGCCGCGCTCGCATTCAAGATCATGACCGACCCGTACGTCGGCGCGCTCACCTTCTTCCGCGTCTATTCCGGCGTGCTCAGCTCCGGCGACACCGTGTACAACCCGATCAAGGGCAAGAAGGAGCGCATCGGCCGCCTGCTGCAGATGCACGCCAATCAGCGCGACGAGATCAAGGAAGTGCGCGCCGGCGACATCGCCGCGGCGGTCGGTCTCAAGGACGTCACCACGGGCGACACGCTGTGTGCGACCGATAAGGTCATCATGCTCGAGAAGATGGTCTTCCCCGAGCCGGTGATCGCCATGGCGATCGAGCCGAAGACCAAGGGCGACCAGGAGAAAATGGGCATCGCGCTGTCGCGCCTGGCCCAGGAAGACCCGTCGTTCCGCGTGCGCACCGACGAGGAATCCGGCCAGACCATCATCGCCGGCATGGGCGAGCTGCATCTCGACATCATCGTCGATCGCATGAAGCGCGAATTTGGCGTCGAGGCGAACGTTGGCAAACCGCAGGTGGCGTATCGCGAGACGATCCGCAAGGCGGTCAAGCAGGAAGGCAAGTTCGTGCGCCAGTCCGGCGGCCGCGGCCAGTACGGTCACTGCGTGATCGAGATGGAGCCGCTCGAGCGCGGCAAGGGTTTCGAATTCGAGAACGGCATCGTCGGCGGCGTGATTCCGAAGGAATACATCCCGGCGGTGGAGAAGGGCATCCGCGAGCAGCTTGGCAACGGCGTGCTCGCCGGCTTCCCGGCGGTCGACATCAAGGTGCGCCTGATCGACGGTTCGTACCACGAGGTCGACTCGAACGAAATGGCGTTCAAGATCGCCGGTTCGATGGCGTTCAAGGAGGGCTTCGCCAAGGCCAATCCGGTCCTGCTCGAGCCGATCATGAAGGTCGAGGTGGTGACCCCGGAAGACTACATGGGCGACGTGATGGGCGATCTGTCCCGCCGCCGCGGCGTGCTGCAGGGGTCGGACGATTCCCCGTCCGGCAAGGTCATCAACGCCCAGGTGCCGCTCGGCGAGATGTTCGGCTACGCCACGGCATTGCGCTCGATGTCGCAGGGTCGCGCCACGTTCACGATGGAGTTCGACCACTACGCCGAGGCGCCGGCGAACATCGCCGAAGCCGTCATCAAGAAGAGTTAATCGGATTTTTTTACTGAGGTTCATACCATGTCCAAGGAAAAATTCGAACGCAAGAAGCCGCATGTGAACGTGGGCACGATCGGTCACGTGGACCACGGCAAGACGACGCTGACGGCGGCGCTGACGAAGGTGGG